>NZ_LDJP01000004.1 GCF_001431505.1 Stenotrophomonas daejeonensis | reverse complement strand
TCTGATCGACGAAAAGCGCGCGTGACTGGAGGTCAACCTGGCGCGCACCGTGCACCTCTTCTTCACCCACGAGCCGCATTGCGCGATGGCGCAGGTGGTGCGCGACGACAGGAGCCGCTCCGGCACCGCCCACGAGTTGCCGGAGCTGAGGGCGCACGTACCCGGAATGGCGTGATCCGCCTGGTGCAGGGGCGACGCAAGTCGCGATGACGCTTTCCCGGTAAAGCCCGATCGCGACTTGCGTCGCCCCTGCACCAGGCGGATCACGCCATTCCGGGTACGTGCGCCCTCAGCTCCGGCAACTCGTGGGCGGTGCCGAAGCGGCCCCTGTCGTCGCGCACCACCTGCGCCATCGCGCACTGCGGGTCGTGGGTGAAGAACAGGTGCACGTTGCGCGCCAGCTTGTCCTCCAGGAACGCGCGCTTCTCGTCGATCAGCAGTTCCGCGTTGCGGTCGTAGCCCATCGTGATCGGCACGTGCACCCACGAACGGCCGGGGATCAGGTCGGCGCAGAACACCACGCCGCCATGCGGCTGGCCATCCACCTGCGCCGGGCCGACGATCTCGGCCAGCATCAGGCCCGGCGTGTGGCCGTCGCTGAAGCTGAAACGCACCGACTCGCCCAAGGCCCGCGAATGTTCGCCGGACACGATTTCCAGCCGCCCGCTGGCTTCCAGCAGGCCCGGCAGTTCCGGGATGAAGCTGGCGCGGTCACGCGGGTGCGGGTGCCGCGCGCGCTCCCAGTGCGCGGCGCCAATCACGAAGGTGGCGTTGGGAAACAGCAGTTCCGGCGCGCGTCCTTCCGACCACGGCGCCAGCAGGCCGCCGGCGTGGTCGAAGTGCAGGTGGCTGAGCACCACCACGTCGATGTCCTCGTGCTCGAAGCCGGCCTCGCGCAGCGAATCGATCAGGATGTGCCGCGGTTCCTGCACGCCGTAGCGCTCGCGCAGCTTCGGCTCGAAGAACGCGCCAATGCCGGTCTCGAACAGCACCGTCTTGCCGCCCAGCGGGCTGGCCAGCAGCGCCCGGCAGGCCAGTTCTATGCGGTTGGCCTCGTCGGCCGGCGCCCACTTGCCCCACATCGCCTTGGGCGCGTTGCCGAACATCGCGCCCCCGTCCAGCTTCTGGCTGTTGCCACGGATCGACCATAGTTTCATGTGAAAAATTCTAACGGCGTCGCGTTAAATATTTGCAAGCCGTCACATGAAATCGGCAAGGGAGAAACCTCGTGCAGCCTGGCATCAAGAGGGCTTCGCCCCCGTACCCTCTCTCCAACCCCGCTTCGCGCCCCGGCCCTTGCGCTGGCGCAAGGACGTTCGAGGGACAGCGAACCGGTGGTTCGCAGACTGCCCCCCTCACCCCGAAGGGAGAGGGGCTTTTCATCACTCGCCCTGCCCGGTCCGCCGCACTTCGGCGCTGCCCACCGGGTTGCGCGGGTCGCTGCCGCCACGCAGGGTGTTGTCGCGGCGGTCCCATTCCACCGTCTGCAGGTTGCCCCAGACGTGGCTGGAACCGCGGCCACCGGCGGCACTGTCGCCCGGCAGGTCGATCTTGTGGCCCATCTGTTGCAGCTGGCTCACCGTTTCCGGCGTGAACGCGCCGCTCTCGGCATCGATCACGTCCGGCAGCCACTGGTGGTGGTAGCGCGGCAGCGCCGCGACCTGCTGCGCGTCCAGCCCGGCGTCGTAGCCGAGGATGCCCAGCAGCACCATGGTGATGATGCGGCTGCCGCCCGGGGTGCCGAGCACGATGACCTTGTCGGCGTTCTCCATGAAGGTCGGCGTCATCGAGCTGAGCATGCGCTTGCCCGGCTTCGGCGCGTTGGCCTCGTAGCCCATCACCCCGAACGCGTTGGGCGTGCCGGGCTTGAGCGCGAAGTCGTCCATCTCGTTGTTGAGCAGCACGCCGGTGCCGGCCGGGATGAAGCCCGAGCCGTACAGCAGGTTCACCGTCTGCGTGGCGCCGACGCGGTTGCCCTCGCCGTCGATGATCGAGAAGTGGGTGGTCTCGTCGTCCTCCAGCGGCGTCGGGTTGCCCGACAGCAGGTCGCTGGGCGTGGCCTTGTCCGGGTGGATGGTCGCGCGCAGGCCCTGCGCGTAGTCGCGGCTGGTCAGCACCTGCTGCGGGATCTGCACGAAATCCGGGTCGCCGAGGAAGAAGGTGCGGTCGCGGTAGGCGCGGCGCATCGCTTCCACCACCAGATGGGCGCGGTGGGCCTCGTCCAGCGCAGCCAGGCCCCAGCCTTCGAGGATCTGCAGCATCGACGCCAGCGCGATGCCGCCGGAGGACGGCGGCGGCGCGGTGGTGATCTTCCAGCCGCGGTAATCGAACACGATCGGCTCGCGCGCCTTGACCGTGTAGCCGGCCAGCTCATCGGCGGTCCACTGGCCACCGGCCTTCTTCACCCCGGCCAGCAGCTTCTTCGCGGTCTCGCCGCGGTAGAAGCCGTCGAAGCCCTTGTCGGCCAGCAGTTGCAGCGTGTGCGCCAGCTCCGGCTGCTTGAAGACGTCGCCCTCGGCGATCGGGCGGCCGTTGCGCAGGTAGACCTCGCGCGTGCCGGGGTAGCGCTCCATCACCTCGCGGCGCATGGCGTAGCCGCGGGCCATGCGCGCGTAGACCGGGAAGCCCTCGCTGGCGATGCGGATGGCCGGCGCCAGCGACTCGGCCAGCGGCAGGCGGCCGTGCTCGCCGGCGACCTTGACCAGCATCGCCGGCAGGCCGGGGATGCCGGCCGACCACGGGCCGTTGACCGAGCGGTCGCGGTCGAGGTTGCCGGCCTTGTCGAGGAAGCGCTCGGGCGTGGCCGCCGCCGGCGAGGTTTCGCGCGCGTCGAGCATCACGTCCTTGCCGGTGGCCGCGTCATGCAGCAGGAAGAACCCGCCGCCGCCCAGGCCGGAGCTGATCGGCTCGACCACCGCCAACGTCGAGGACACCGCGACCGCGGCGTCGAACGCGTTGCCGCCCTTGGCCAGGATTTCCATGCCGGCCTGCGTGGCCAGCGCGTGGCCGCTGGCGATCGCCGCGCCATCGGGATGGACGGCACGCGCGGGCGCACCCTCGGCGGCCCAGGCGGCGGGCGCCAGCAGCAGGGCGAACAGCAGCAGGGAACGGGCAGCGTGTTTCATTCCGTCGGGTTCTCCGGTTCGTAGAGTTCGGGATGGTCGCGCTGCAGGCCGTACAGCTTGGCCAGCAGTTGTTCGTGGGTTTCGACGATGTCCGGGTCGGGGTCGATGCACTCCACCGGGCACACCACCACGCATTGCGGCTCGTCGAAGTGACCGACGCATTCGGTGCAGCGGGCCGGGTCGATCACGTAGATCGTCTCGCCCATCGAGATCGCCTTGTTCGGACAGGCTGGCTCGCAGACGTCGCAGTTGACGCAGAGCTCGTTGATTTTGAGGGACATTGCCTGGACTGCCGTTCCCGCCAACGCGGGAGGAACTGCGCGACGGGCGCGGGCCCGATGCATCGCTCCTGTTGTTTCGTGCCTGCCGCAGGCGCCTCCTGCTCGGTGCGGGGCGGCGCCGCGGCGAAGGCGGGGTCGCGCGAACGCGGCCCCGCCACTGCGTCACTTGGCTTCGACGAAGATGTAGTCGGCGCCGGTGGGCTTGACGATGGTCTGCACGCGGGCGTTGTCGGCGGCATCGCCGATGAACACCACGCGCACGCCCTTCATCGAATCGGCCTGCACGTCCTTGAACGCGGTCTCGATCAGGTCGGCCATCTTCGCCGAAGCCGACGAGCCGAAAGCCAGCATGTTGCCCGGCGACACGCCGCGGCCGATGGCGGCGGTGGCGCTTTCGACCTGGCGCTGGTACTTGGCGTCGAACTCCGGGTCCGATTCCGGCGACAGGTAGTACAGGAACGGGTTGTTGCTGATGTTGCCCATGTTCTGCACGGCCACGGCCTGCAGGTACTTGCGCCAGCCGGCGTCGTCGTCCTTGGCCGGCGCCACCAGCGCCTGCTGTGCGTCGGCGACCGGGGCGGCCTCCTGCTTGTTGCAGGCGGTGAAGCCCAGCACCAGCGAAGCGGCAAGCATCACGCGCATCGTGTTCTTCATGGTTCGTCTCCCTCTGACTTTCGGTTCGTTGTGGCTGTTGGGGGATTCAGTGGCCCGCGCGTGCCTGCCGGGCCTTGCGCAGGGCCTCCAGCACCGTGGCCGGCACGAAGCCGGACACGTCGCCCCCGAGCCGGGCGATTTCGCGCACCAGCGAGGAGGAAATGAAGCTGTGCTGTTCGGACGGGGTCAGGAACAGGGTCTCGACCTCCGGGATCAGGTGGCGGTTCATGCTCGCCATCTGGAATTCGTATTCGAAATCGGACACCGCGCGCAGGCCGCGCAGCAGCACGCCACCGTGCACCGCGCGCACGAAATGCGCCAGCAGCGTGTCGAAGCCGACCACCTCGACGTTGTCGTGGCGCGACAACGCCTCGCGCGCCAGTTCCACGCGCAGCTCCAGCGGCAGCGTCGGCCCCTTCGACGGGCTCTGCGCCACGCCCACGATGATCTTCTCGAACAGCGGCGCGGCCCGGTGCACCAGGTCGATGTGACCGTTGGTGATCGGGTCGAACGTGCCCGGGTAGACGGCGATGCGGGGGTTGGGCGAAGTCATGCGGACGGAGTCGCGTTCAGGTCACCGCGGAGTGTAGCAGTGGCGCGCCGGTACAGGGCATGGGCCACATCGCGGGTGCCGCCTTCGCGGTACGGTTGCCAGCCCGGCGGCAACTGCGGCATCGCCGCGGCCGGCGCCTCCACATACAGCCATGCCCCTTCGGCGAGGTGGCGCGGCAGCAGCTCGAATACCGGCGCCCACAAGCCGGCGGCGAACGGCGGGTCGACGAACACGATGTCGGCCTGCATGGGCGGCGCGGTTTCCAGCCAGCGCAACGCATCGCCGGCGGCGACCTGCACCTGCGCCTGCGCGCCCAGCCGCTCCACCACGCCACGCAGCGCCGCCACCAGTGCCGGATCGCGCTCGACCAGTTGCGCCGACGCCGCGCCGCGCGACACCGCTTCCAGCCCCAGCGCGCCGCTGCCGGCGAACAGGTCCAGCACCCGCGCGCCCGGCAGCTTCGGCATCAGCCAGTTGAACAGGGTCTCGCGCACCCGGTCGCTGGTCGGGCGCAGGCCCTGCAGCTGCGGTACCTGCAGCCGCGTGTTGCGCCAGCGCCCGCCGATGATGCGCACCTGCCCTGCTCCGCCATGAGCGGGGCGTGGCGGCGCGGAGCCGGAAGAACGGGGGGGACGGGACATGCGCGCCGGCAAGGTAGGTGGGCCGGCATGATAAGCCGAACCTGCCGCGGATCTTGAAATCCGCCGTCCGGCCCATACCCCGGGAGCCATCGGCCGCCATGCGGCCCGGGCAACCCACGGAGCAAACCTGACGATGACCGCCGCAACCCAGAAGGAAACCCGCGGTTTCCAGACCGAGGTGAAGCAGCTGCTGCACCTGATGATCCACTCGCTGTACTCGAACAAGGAAATCTTCCTGCGCGAGCTGGTCTCCAACGCCGCCGACGCCGCCGACAAGCTGCGCTTCGAGGCGCTGACCCGGCCGGAACTGCTGGAAGGCGGCGCGCCGCTGCGCATCCGCATCGAGGCCGACCCGGCCGCGCGCACCCTGACCATCGACGACAACGGCATCGGCCTGAGCCGCGAGGAAGCCATCGCCCACCTCGGCACCATCGCCAAGTCCGGCACCGCCGAGTTCCTGAAGAACCTGTCCGGCGACCAGAAGAAGGACGCCAACCTGATCGGCCAGTTCGGCGTGGGCTTCTATTCGGCCTTCATCGTCGCCGACCAGGTGGACGTGTACAGCCGCCGCGCCGGGTTGCCGGCCAGCGAGGGCGTGCATTGGTCCTCGCGCGGCGAAGGCGAGTTCGAGATCGAGGGCATCGACAAGCCCGAGCGCGGCACCCGCATCGTGCTGCACCTGAAGGAAGGCGAGGAAGGCTTCGCCGACGGCTGGAAGCTGCGCGGGCTGGTCAAGAAGTATTCGGACCACATCGGCCTGCCGATCGAATTGCAGAAGGAGCAGCACGGCGAGGACAAGCCCGAGGCGCCGGAGTGGGAA
This sequence comes from Stenotrophomonas daejeonensis, assembly GCF_001431505.1. Lineage (GTDB taxonomy): Bacteria > Pseudomonadota > Gammaproteobacteria > Xanthomonadales > Xanthomonadaceae > Stenotrophomonas > Stenotrophomonas daejeonensis. The sequence goes on along the minus strand of NZ_LDJP01000004.1, from coordinate 7,852 downwards.
GCGGTCAACAAGGCCAACGCGCTGTGGACCCGGCCCAAGACCGAGATCACGGACGAGGAATACAAGGAGTTCTACAAGCACATCAGCCACGACTTCAGCGACCCGCTGGCGTGGAGCCACAACAAGGTCGAGGGCAAGCTGGAGTACACCTCGCTGCTGTACACCCCCGGCCGCGCGCCGTTCGACCTGTACCAGCGCGACGCCGCCAAGGGCCTGAAGCTGTACGTGCAGCGCGTCTTCATCATGGACCAGGCCGAGCAGTTCCTGCCGCTGTACCTGCGCTTCATCAAGGGCGTGGTGGACTCCAACGACCTGCCGCTGAACGTCTCGCGCGAGATCCTGCAGTCCGGCCCGGTGATCGACTCGATGAAGTCGGCCCTGACCAAACGTTCGCTGGACATGCTGGAGAAGCTGGCAAAGGACCGGCCCGAGGATTACGCCGGCTTCTGGAAGAACTTCGGCCAGGTGCTGAAGGAAGGCCCCGCCGAGGATTTCGGCAACCGCGAGAAGATCGCCGGCCTGCTGCGCTTCGCCTCCACCCATGACGCCAGCGGCGAGCAGGGCGTGGCGCTGGCTGATTACGTCGGGCGCATGGTCGAGGGCCAGGACAAGATCTACTACCTCACCGGCGAGAGCCACCTGCAGGTCAAGGACAGCCCGCACCTGGAGGTGTTCCGCAAGAAGGGCATCGAAGTACTGCTGATGACCGACCGCATCGACGAGTGGCTGATGAGCTACCTGCACGAGTTCGACGGCAAGTCGTTCGTGGACGTGGCGCGCGGCGACCTCGACCTCGGCACGCTGGATACCGAGGAGGAAAAGAAGGCACAGGAAGAAACCGCCAAGGCCAAGGAAGCGCTGGCCATCCGCATCAAGACCGCGCTCGGCGAGGACGTGGCCGAGGTGCGCGTCTCACACCGTCTAACCGATTCGCCGGCGATCCTTGCCATCGGCGAGCAGGACCTCGGCCTGCAGATGCGCCAGATCCTGGAGGCCAGCGGGCAGAAGGTACCCGAGAGCAAGCCGGTGTTCGAGTTCAACCCGGACCACCCGCTGATCGAGAAGCTGGACGCCGAGCCGGACCTGGATCGCTTCGACGACCTGGCCCGCGTGCTGTTCGACCAGGCCGCGCTGGCCGCCGGCGACGGCCTGAAGGACCCGGCCGCCTACGTGCGCCGGCTCAACAAGCTGCTGCTGGAGCTGTCGGCCTGATGCGTTGTGAGCCCCTCTCCCATCGGGAGAGGGGGTTGGGGTGCGGGGCGAACGCAGTCCATGATGTCTGAACCATCTGGACTGCGTTCGCCCCTCATCCGCCCTTCGGGCACCTCGCTTCGTGCCCCGGCCCACGCCAGCGGCGTGGGCGCTCAACCGCACGCACGCCAGTGGCGCGCAAGCCGTGCGGCCTCGCCCCGCAGGGAGAAGGAAAACCATCGCGCACCAAGGTGTGCTCCTGCCGGTTTGCCTCACGCGAACGCGTCGAACAGACTTCCCAGCATCTCGTTCCCGCGGCGAATCACCACCGCATTGGCGGCGAAGGCCACTTCATAGGTCTTCGCCGCCAACAGGTCGGTGACCATGTCCGGTGCTTCATCGCCCGTGGTCACCTGCGCGGTGGCGCCGCCCCCCTGAATCGTCTGCACCGTCAGCACCTGCCGCGGCACCACCGGCCGCACCGGCTGCACCGCGACGTTGTGCGCCGACACGCGCATGCCCATCACGGCCACGCGCATGCCGGAAGCGGCAATCGGGGAAATCGTGTTCATGCCACCACATCGGCCGGAAACACGCGGACTTTAGCCCGTTTCCGTGCCGCCGTGGCCGGCCGCCGGCGGTGCCGGTGGTAGCATGTCCACCTGCCCCCTTCTTCGTTCCCCATGCTCAGTTTTTTCCGTCGCAAAAAGCCCCAGGACACCGCCACGGTCGGCCAGCCCCCGCAGTTCAGCGCCGAGGAGCTGACGTCCGCCGTGCCCACGTCCGGGGAGCGGGAGGCACCCATCGCGCCGGGGACCGATGCCGGGGCCACCGACGCGACCGACCTGACGGAAGAACCCTCCGGCGGCGACACTGCGACCATCACCACCGGGTTGCCGGAAGCCCTGTCCGCCACGGAAAGCGATGCCGGCCTGATCCCCGTCAATGCCGCACCGGCGGCCCCGGCCGGCAAGCCCGGCTGGCGCGACCGCCTGCGCAACAGCACCTTCGCCCGCAGCTTCGGCGGCCTGTTCTCGCGCAACCCGAAGCTGGACGACGACCTGCTCGACGAGATCGAGACCGCCCTGCTCACCGCCGACGTCGGCGTGCCGGCCACCACCGCGCTGGTCGAGGACCTGCGCAAGCGCATGAAGGCGCGCGAGTTCGCCGATGCCAACGCGCTGCTGGCCGCGCTGCGCGCAGACCTGATCGCACTGCTGCAACCGGTTGCCAAACCGCTGGTCATCGACCGCGACGCCAAGCCCTTCGTGATCCTCACCGTCGGCGTCAACGGTGTCGGCAAGACCACTACCATCGGCAAGCTCGCCAAGCGCTTCAAGGACGAGGGCCACAGCCTGATGCTGGCCGCCGGCGACACCTTCCGCGCCGCCGCGGTGGCGCAGTTGCAGGTGTGGGGCGAACGCAACGGCGTGGCCGTGGTCGCGCAGGGCCAGAACGCCGACGCCGCCTCGGTTGCGTTCGACGCGCTGCAGGCCGGCAAGGCCCGCGGCACCGGCGTGCTGATCGCCGACACCGCCGGCCGCCTGCATACCCAGGCCGGGCTGATGAACGAGCTGAGCAAGATCCGCCGCGTGCTCGGCAAGATCGACGCCACCGCGCCGCACGAGGTGCTGATGGTGATCGATGGCACCACCGGCCAGAACGCGCTGAACCAACTGCGCCAGTTCCATGCCGCGGCCAACATCACCGGGCTGGTGGTGACCAAGCTCGACGGCACCGCCAAGGGCGGCGTGGTGTTCGCGCTGGCGCGCGAGTTCGGCATCCCGATCCGCTTCGCCGGCATCGGCGAACGCCCCGAGGACCTGCGCGTGTTCGACCCCGAGGCCTTCGTCGATGCGCTGCTGCCGGAGGCGCTGGGAGCCTGAAATCTCCTGTAGGAGCGACGCCAGTCGCGATGGGCTTTCCCGACAAAGTCCGGTCGCGACTTGCGTCGCTCCTACGGTTCCAGCGTCATGATTGCCACCCGCCCCATGAGCCAGCCACCCGACACTTTCGCCGAGCGCCTGCTGGCCTGGTTCGACCACCACGGCCGCCACGACCTGCCCTGGCAGCATCCGCGCACGCCGTACCGGGTATGGCTGTCGGAAATCATGCTGCAACAGACGCAGGTGGCCACGGTCATTCCGTATTTCCAGCGTTTCGTGCAGTCGTTCCCGACGCTGCCCGACCTTGCCGCGGCCGACAACGACGCGCTGATGGCGCACTGGGCCGGGCTGGGTTACTACGCCCGCGCACGCAACCTGCACGCCGCCGCCAAGCGCTGCGTGGAACTGCACGACGGCGACCTGCCGCGCGACCTCGACGCATTGCTGGCGCTGCCCGGCATCGGCCGCAGCACTGCCGGCGCGATCCTCAGCCAGGCGTGGAACGACCCGTCCCCGATCCTCGACGGCAACGTCAAGCGCGTGCTGGCCCGCTACCACGGCATCGCCGGTTATCCGGGCCTGCCCGCCATCGAGAAACAACTGTGGGCATTGGCCGCGCAGCACGTCGAACAGGTGCCGCAGGGGCGCATGGCCGACTGGACGCAGGCGCAGATGGATTTCGGCGCCACCCTGTGCACCCGCGCCAACCCCGCCTGCATCCTGTGCCCGGTACGCGCTGGCTGCGCCGCGCAGGCGCAGGGGCTGGTGGATTCGCTGCCCACGCCGAAGCCGAGCAAGGTACTGCCCGAGCGCGAGGCCAGCGCGCTGCTGCTGGAAGACACGCGTGGCCGCATCCTGCTGTGCAAGCGCCCGCCCGCCGGCATCTGGGCTTCATTGTGGACATTGCCGCAGGCCGACACCGATGCCGAACTGCGCCAGTGGTTCGCCGGCAACGTCGACGGCGACTACGACAATGCCGAGGAGTTGCCGTTGATCGTCCACACCTTCAGCCATTACCGGCTGCACCTGCAGCCGCTGCACCTGCGCAAGGTCGCCCTGCACGCGCGGGTGGGCGACAATGGCGACCTGCGCTGGGTGGCCCGCTCCGAACTGGATTCGCTGGGCCTGCCGGCGCCGATCCGCAAACTGCTGGAGCGCCACCCGGCGCGCTGACACGACAGGAACACCCCATGCCCCGCTCCGTCTTCTGCCAATACCAACAACGCGAAACCGAAGGCCTGGACTTCGTGCCCTACCCCGGCGAGCTGGGCCAGCGCATCTTCGCCAACATCGGCAAGCAGGGCTGGGCGGCATGGCTGGCACACCAGACCATGCTGATCAACGAGAACCGGCTGTCGCCGCGCGATCCGAAGCACCGCGCGTTTCTCGAGGAAGAACTGGTCAAGTTCCTGTTCGGTGGCGGCGCGGAAAAGCCGGCCGGCTACGTCGCCCCCGAGGCCCCGTAGGTCGGGGCTATGCCCCCGACGCTTCATGCATGCAACTATCGGGGCGAACCCCGGCCTACTCCTGCTCCTTGGCACGCGCCGCGATCTTGGCCTCGCGCAGTTCCTTCTCCGAAACGCGCAGCGCCTTCACGTCAAGCGGGCGGATGCTCTGGATCCGGCACGGGATGTGCTGGCCGGGGCTGCCGCCATGCACGATGACCCGGTCGAAGCGTGCCGAGACGCGGCCCATCATGTTGGTCACCGAGATCGCCGGCGCGTAGGACAGGTCCATGCATGGCCCGCCCAGTTCCAGCAGCCATGCCTGGCTGGGGCGCGTCCATACCGCCAACGCGCTGTCGCCCAGCTCCGTCCAGCCGTTGAACGAGCCGAAATACTGGAAATCCCTGACCGGTTCGCCGGCATGCGCGCGATACAGTTCCAGCCGTTCGCCGCTGCTCAGTTTCCCGGCGGTCGCGCAGCCGCCCAGCAACGCGGCAACCATCATCGCGGCAAGCATCTTTTTCATGGCACTGCTCCTGTTTGCGGAAGAATCATCCAGACCACTACCCGAAGTAGCGATCATCCGCCGTCCGGCATGAACCGGGAAGCAAGGCCGGCGTGGCGTTCAGCCGCGATGCCGGATCACACTTCGGAATGCGCCAGCTGGTGCAGCCGCCCTTCGCGCAGTTCCAGCACCCGCTCCAGCTTGCGCGCCAGGCCTCGGTCGTGGGTCACCAGCACCAGGCTGGTGCGGTGCGCCCGGTTCAATTCCAGCATCAACTCGAACACCGTCGCGGCGGTCTTGTCGTCGAGGTTGCCGGTGGGCTCGTCGCCGAGCACACAGGCCGGCTGGTTGACCAGCGCCCGCGCCACCGCCGCACGCTGGCGCTCGCCGCCGGACAGTTCGCCCGGCTTGTGCTCCAGCCTATGCCCCAGCCCCACCGATTCCAGCAGGGCTTTCGCCCGCTGCCCGGCGGCGGCCACGTCGGTGCCCCCCAGCAGCACCGGCATCATCACGTTTTCCAGCGCGGTGAATTCCGGCAGCAGGTGGTGGAACTGGTAGACGAAGCCCAGCGAACGGTTGCGCAGGCGACCACGCTGCGCGTCGGACAAGGCCGACATGCGCTGCCCGGCCACGTAGACCTCGCCGACGGTGGGGGTATCCAGCCCGCCCAGCAGGTGCAGCAACGTGCTCTTGCCGGCGCCGGAAGCGCCGACGATGGCGACGGTTTCGCCCGGCGCCACGTCCAGTTCCAACCCGTCGAACACCGGCGTGTGCATCTTGCCCTCGGCGTAGGTCTTGCCCAGCCCTTCGGCGCGGATCACCGATTCCATGCGAGTGTTCTCATTCATAACGCAGTGCCTCCGCCGGCTGGGTGCGCGCCGCGCGCCAGGCCGGGTACAGCGTCGCAAGGAAGCTCATCAGCAACGCGGTGAGCAGCGTGACGGTCACGTCCCATGCCTGCATGTCGGTGGGCAGCCCGGTGATGTAGTACACGTCCTCCGGCAGCAGGGTGATGTTGAACAGCTTCTCGATGCCGTCGAGGATGCGCTCCAGGTTCAAGGTCAGGGTCACCCCGCCGATGGCGCCCAGCACGGTGCCGATGACGCCGATCAGCGTGCCCTGCACCATGAACACCTGCATCACCCCGCCCGGGGTCAGGCCCAGCGTGCGCAGGATGGCGATGTCGGCCTGCTTGTCGGTGACCAGCATCACCTGCGAGTTCACCAGGGTGAAGGCGCCCATCAGGATGATCAGCGACAGCAGGATGCCCATCACCGTCTTTTCCATGCGCAGCGAGTGGTAGAGGTTGGCATTCTGCTGGGTCCAGTCCATCACCCGGTAGTAGCCGTCCAGGTTCAACGCGAGGTCGCGCGCGACGGTGTAGGCCTGGTCCATGTCGTGCAGCTTCAGGCGCACGCCGGTGGCGCCCTCGGTGCGCAGCACGCGCTCCAGGTCGCTCATGTTGACGAAGGCCACGCCGCGGTCGACTTCGTTGGAACCGGCCTCGAAGATGCCGCTGACCTTGAAGCGCTTGGTGCGCGGCATCGCGCCGGCCGGGGTGCCCTGTATTTCGGCCAGCGTCGCCACTACGCTGTCGCCGACATCGACGCCGATCCATAGCGCCAGTTCCTTGCCGAGCAGGATGTTGAACTCGCCCGGTTGCAGGCTGTCCAGCGAACCCTTCTGCATCTTCTCGCCCAGCACCGACACCTTCGGCTCCAGCGCCGGGTCGACGCCCTGCACCACCGCGCCCTGCACGCGCGGGCCGGCCAGCATGCCCTGTATCTCGATGTAGGGCGCGGCGCCGGCCACGCGCGGGTCCTTCATCGCCACGTCCACCGCGTGCTGCCAGTCGGTCATCGGCTCGCCGTCGGCGCTGACCGTGGCGTGGGCCGACATCTGCAGCAGGCGGTCGCGGATTTCCTTCTGGAAACCGCTCATCACCGCCAGCGTGGTGATCAGCACCGTCACCCCGAGCGCGATGCCGAGGATCGAGGCCAGCGAGATGAAGGAGATGAAGCCGTTGCGGCGCTTGGCGCGCAGGTAGCGCAATCCGATTGCGACGGGTAAGGGTCTGAACATGCGCATGTGCCGTTTAGGTCGCGCCATGTTGCCATTCCCGCGGGCTAACGGGAAACGGCGTGGGCACGCACGGCCAGTCGCAGTTCACGTCGCTGCGCGCGCGGCAGCGTGTCCGGCCAGAACGCCAGTTGCCCGCGGCGCTTCCCCGCGCGCCAGCGCAGGATTGCCAGTGGCCCGTATTCGAGAAGTTCCGGCATTTCCACCACCTCGCCATCGACGCTTGCCGATGCCGGTGACAACAGCAATTGGCAAGTGGGGTGATCGGCTTCGCGCCGTGCCAGTCTCAGACTGCCGGCCAGGGCAAGCAGCGCCAGCGGCCATGCCAGTGGTGCTTCCAACCCACAGTTCAACAACGAGAGTGCCGCCAGCAGACCCAGCAATATCAGCGCGCAGGTCAACCAGCGCGAAGGCCGCCACTCATGGCGGAAGGGTGCGGATGTATTCGAGAAGTCGCGCCTGCTGCGCATCGGGGCAAGCCTCGTAGCCCATCGACCAGCGCCACAGCTTGTCGTCTTCGGTTTCCAGCAACTGCAGGAAAACCGCGCGCTCCGGCGTAGGGGCCTGCCGCCAGCAACGGTCGAGGTAACGGCCGAACAACTGGTCCAGTTCGCGCATGCCGCGGCGGCAGCGCCAGCGCAGTTTCTTCAGTTCGATGTCGTCTTCGGTTTGCATTGTGTGCCGTGCCTTTCACCCTTCTCCCACCGGGAGAAGGTGCCCCGAAGGGGCGGATGAGGGGCAAACGT
>NZ_LDJP01000039.1 GCF_001431505.1 Stenotrophomonas daejeonensis | reverse complement strand
TGGTTAACCATCATGGACTTCGTTCGCCCCTCATCCGCCCTTCGGGCACCTGCATTCGGCACATCCCTGTGCCTCACCCTTCGGACGGCTTCGCCGCGCAGCCCGGCAGTCCTGCCGGGCTGTCTCCCGCAGGGAGAAGGAATCGACATGAAAGCAAACGGGCCGGAAAATCCGGCCCGTTCCATTTCATCGCAGCGGCAGGATTCAGTGCTGCCCGGCCGGATCACTGATCGGCGCGACCGGATGCTCGTCGCCACCCTTGTCACTGTCCGACGGGTCGCTCTTGGGCTTGTCCACCCAGCCGGCCGGCGGTTCGGGCTTGCGCCCTTCCATGATCGCCTTGACCTGCTCGGCGTCGATGGTTTCCCACTCCAGCAGCGCGGCGGTCATCGCCTCGACGATGTCGCGCTTCTCTTCCAGGATACTGCGCGCGACGTGGTACTGCTCATCGAGGATGCGGCGGATCTCCGCGTCCACCTTCTGCTGGGTGGCCTCGGAAATGGTCTTGCTGTGCATGCCGTAGCCGCCTTCGTCGTCGGCATAGACCATCGTGCCGAGCACGTCGGACATGCCGTACTTGGTGACCATGCCGCGGGCCAGCTTGGTGGCGCGCTCGAAGTCGTTGGAGGCGCCGGTGGACATCTGCCCGACGAAGATCTCCTCGGCGATGCGGCCGCCGAACAGGATCGCCAGTTCTTCCAGCATGCGGTCCTTGTACTTGCTGATGTGGTCGTGCTCGGGCAGCTGCCAGGTCACGCCCAGCGCCCAGCCGCGCGGCATGATCGTCACCTTGTGCACCGGGTCGGCCTTGGGCAGGGTCATGGCGACCACCGCGTGGCCCGACTCGTGGTAGGCGGTGTTGCGGCGCTCGTCCTCACGCATGACCATGCTGCGGCGCTCCGGACCCATGTAGATCTTGTCCTTGGCGTCCTCGAAATCCTGCATGCCCACTTCCTGCTTGTTGCGGCGTGCGGCAAACAGGGCGCCCTCGTTGACCAGGTTGGCAAGGTCCGCGCCGGAGAAGCCCGGGGTACCGCGCGCCAGCACTTCCGGCTTGACGTCGTCGGCGGCCGGCACCTTGCGCAGGTGCACGCGCAGGATCTGCTCGCGGCCCTTGATGTCGGGCAGGCCGACCATGACCTGGCGGTCGAAGCGGCCCGGGCGCAGCAGCGCCTTGTCGAGCACGTCGGGGCGGTTGGTGGCGGCGATCACGATCACGCCCTCACCGCCCTCGAAACCGTCCATCTCCACCAGCATCTGGTTCAGGGTCTGCTCGCGCTCGTCGTGGCCGCCGCCCATGCCGGAACCGCGATGGCGGCCGACCGCGTCGATCTCGTCGATGAAGATGATGCACGGCGCGTGCTTCTTGGCCTGCTCGAACATGTCGCGCACGCGGCTGGCGCCGACGCCGACGAACATCTCCACGAAGTCCGAGCCGGAGATGCTGAAGAACGGCACCTTGGCCTCGCCGGCGATCGCGCGCGCCAGCAGGGTCTTGCCGGTGCCGGGCGGGCCGACCATCAGCACGCCGCGCGGGATCTTGCCGCCGAGCTTGGTGAAGCGCGACGGGTCGCGCAGGAACTCGACCAGCTCGCCCACTTCCTCCTTGGCCTCGTCGCAGCCGGCGACGTCGGCGAAGGTCACCTTGATCTGGTCCTCGCCCTGCAGCTTGGCCCGCGACTTGCCGAAGGACATCGCGCCCTTGGCGCCGCCGCCACCGCCCTGCATCTGCCGCATCATGAAGATCCAGAAACCGATCAGCAGCAGCACCGGCAGGAACTGCAGCGCGATGCTCCAGAAGCTCGGCCCGGTGGCCGGCTTCATGCGCACGATGTCGACCTTCTTGGTGTACAGCTGGTCGATCAGCTTCTCGTCGCGCGGCGCGTACAGCGAGCCCTCGGTGCCGTCGTTGCGCCGGTAGCGGATGGCGTTGGTGGTCAGGGTGGTGTCGTCGGTGAACTCCACCGACTTGATCCGCCCGGCGTCCACTTCCTGCAGGAACTGGGTGTAGTTGCTGGCGTCGCCGACGGTCGGCGTGCCGCCGCGCGGGGCGAAGCTCTGGAACACCACCATCAGCACGACGGCGACAACCACCCATAGCAGGAGGTTCTTGGTCAGGTCGTTCATCCTCATCGGCTCCGGTGTTCCTCTGGCTTTCTGACGCGATTCGTATGGGGTCGAGCTTACTTTATCTGCGCGCGCTTGCTCTGGCCCAGGGCATAAACCTCGGGTGAACGCTTGCGCGAGGCCTCCGGCTTGCGGATCACGACCTTGTCGTAGCGGCGGCGCATCTCCCGCACGTAGTCGTCGAAGCCGACGCCCTGGAACAGCTTGATCAGGAACGCACCACCCGGCTTGAGGTGGTTATCGGCAAAATCCATTGCAAGTTCAGCCAGATGCATCATCCGCGGCTGGTCCACCGCGTCCATGCCACTCTTGTTGGGGGCCATGTCCGACAAAACAAGGTCCACCGGCTGGTCGCCGAGCATGGCCTCGAACCGCGCCAGCACCTCGTCCTCGCGGAAATCGCCGTGCAGGAACTCCACCCCGGCCAGAGGCGGCATCTCCAGGATGTCCAGCGCCAGCACCCGGCCGGTATCGCCCATCTGTCGCCGTACCTGCTGCGACCAACCGCCCGGCGCCGCGCCCAGGTCGACGACCACCATGTGCGGCTTCAGCAGGCGGTCGCGTTCGAGCAGCTCCTCCAGCTTGTAGGCCGCGCGCGAACGCATGCCCTCGGCCTGCGCCTTCTTCACGAAGGGGTCGGAAAAATGCTCCTTCAACCAGCGTTGACTGCTCTTGCTGCGGGACATCGGCAATGGGGCTCTGAGGGGCCGGCATGATACCCTGAACCCCCTTGATGACCCGTAAACCCTGCATGTCCATCGTCCTCACCCCGGCCCAGAACCGATTCCTGCGCGGCATGGCCCATGACCTGAAAGCGCTGCTGCAGATCGGCGGCAAGGGGGTCACCCCCGCCTTCCTGGCGGAACTGGACGAGGTGCTGGAGCGCCACGAACTGATCAAGGTGAAGGTGGCCGCGGAAGACCGCGAAGCGCGCGAGGCGATGGTGGACGAACTGGTCCGGACCAGCGGCGGCGCACTGGTGCAGCGCATCGGCCACGTCGCCGTGCTGTACCGCCCGGCGAAGGAAAAGCGCCAGATCATCCTGCCGCGCAACTGAGCGGCGGGGGCACGCCATGCAGCTGAGCCGCGAACTGCCCGACTACACCTACAGCCTGCGCGCGGCCAGCGGCCGGCAGGCACGGGTCAACGACCTGCTGCTGACCCGCAGCTTCCTGCTCGCCCCCGACCAACTGGTCGAGGACTGGCCGGTCACCTCGGCCCGGCAGCTGACCGTGGACGACCTCGCCCCGGTGCTGGAGCAGAACCCGGCGGTGTTCATCCTCGGCACCGGCGAGCAGCAGGTATTCCCGCCGGCGGAAATCATGGCCGCCTGCCTGACCCGCGGCATCGGCATCGAGGTGATGAACAACGCTTCGGCCGCGCGCACCTTCAACGTGCTGGCCAGCGAGAACCGCCGCGTGGTAGCGGCGTTCATGCTGGAAGCGGGCGGCGGCTGAGGCCATGCCGTCGGGGGCATAGCCCCGACCTACTCTCCCGGTGAAGGCAATCGTAGGCATGGGGCTTGCCCCATGCGAGCTTTCCCGGCGAAAGCCCCGCAACCCACGCAGCTACCGGGCCTTATTTCTTCGGCAGGTAACCCAGTGGGTCCACCGGCTTGCCGTTGTAGCGGATCTCGAAGTGCAGCATGTCGCGGGTGGTGCCGGTGCGGCCCATTTCCGCGATCTGCTCGCCGGCCTTGACGCTCTGGCCCTCGTTGACCAGCCGCTTGCGGTTGTGGCCGTAGGCCGACAGCCACTGGTCGTTGTGCTTGATGATGATCAGCTCGCCGTAGCCCACCAGCCCCGCGCCGGAATAGACCACCACGCCCGGCCCGGCCGCGCGCACGCTGTCGCCACTGGCACCGGCGATGTCGATGCCCTGTTTGGTGGTTTCGCCGGCGGCGAAACGCCCGACCAGCACGCCGTCGGCCGGCCAGCGCCAGCCGATGCCGCTGTTGACCGGCGCCGGGGTCGCCGGCGCCGGCGTCCGTGCGGGAGTCGCCGTGGTGCCGCCGGCCGCCGGCCGCGTGGCAGCGGTGCCGCTGCCCGGATACAGCCGCAACGACTGCCCCGGATAGATGGTGTAGGGCGCGGACAGGCCGTTCCAGGCGGCCAGGTCGGCCGGGGTGATGTTGTGCAGGCGGGCCAGCGCATACAGCGTGTCGCCGCGGCGCACCACCGCGGTCTGCCCCGGCTTGGGCACCGAGGTGCGTGGCATGGTCCTGGATGCCGACGAAGCGGCGCCCGTCGGCTTTACCACCGTGGCGGTGCCACATGCGGCCAGGGTCACCGCCAGCGACGCCGCCAGCGTGTTGCGGATTGCCTTGGACATCAGGTCTGCGCTCATGCGAATTTCGCCCTCCATATCAACCAGCCCGCCAGCAGGGCGACCAACGCGGTCGCCACCCAGCCCAGCGGTTCGATCCAGCGCCGCAGCGCTTCGGCCGCGCGCGCGCCGCCGAAGCGGATCACCGCGGCCAGCAGGTAGACCCGCTTGCCGCGCCCGACCAGCATGCTCAACACGTATTGCGGCAGCGGCACGCCGACGATACCGGAAGCCCAGGTGAATACCTTCATCGGGATCGGCATGAACCCGCCCAGCACCAGGAAGGTGAACACCGCCCACGGCGATTCGGCCATCTTCGCCTGCAGGGTGGCGATGCCCGACTCGATCGCCGGCAGCATGCCCAGCATCGCGAACAGCGGCTTGAGCGCCTCGAACGCGTAATGCCCCAGTGCGTAGCCCACCAGCGCACCCAGCATCGAGGCGGCCAGGCTCATCGTCGCCAGGCGCCAGCCCTTGCGCGGCTGCGCCACGCACATCGGCATCAGCATCACCTCGGGCATCACCGGGAAGATGATGGCCTCGACGAAGCTGAGCACGGTCAGGTAGGTGGGCGCGCGCTCGTGGCCGGCCCAGTACAGCGCGCGGTCGTACAGCGGGCCGAAGATCTTCATCGTCAATGCGTTCCCGTACCGTTGCGCGCGTTCAATCCAGCATGCCCGACAGCAACGGCACGAAGCTGACCGGGGCCAGTTCCTCCTGCACGATGCCGCCGTCGGCCTGCCGGGTGAGCTGCAGCAGCGCCTGCCCGCCGGAGCCGCCCACCGGCGCCACCAGCCGGCCGCCGATGGCGAGCTGTTCGATCAGCGCATCGACCAGCGCCGGCGCGGCGGCGGTGACCACGATCGCGTCATAGGGGCCATGCTCCGGCCAGCCGATGCGGCCATCGTCGTGCTTGCTGCGGACGTTCATGCCCAACTGCCGGAAGCGCTTGCGGGCCTGCCGCAGCAGGTCGCCGATGCGCTCGACGGTGAACACCTCCAGCCCCAGCGCAGCCAGGATCGCGGCCTGGTAGCCGGAGCCGGTACCCACCTCCAGCACGGTCTTCGGCTCAACCGCCAGCACCGCCTCGGTCATCCGCGCCACCACCCACGGCTGGGAGATGGTCTGGCCGTGGCCGATCGGCAGCGCGGTATCCTCGTAGGCGCGCGAGGCCAGCGCTTCATCGATGAACAGGTGGCGCGGCACCATCCGTATCGCGTTGAGCACGTTCTCGTTGCCGATGCCCCCGCCGCTGTGGGCGCCGTCGCGCAGGCGTTCGACCAGCCGGTCGCGCACCCGCTGCGAGGTCATGCCGCTGCCGACCGCCTCGGGGGAAAGACGCAGGCGTGGCGTCATGCCGGCCGCCCCAGCGTCGCCGACAGCCCGCCCACCCAACTGGCGACCTTTTCCAGCGCTTCGTAGCGGGTCAGGTCCACCTGGATCGGGGTGATGGAGACGTGGCCGCTGCGCACGGCATGGAAATCGGTGCCGGGCCCGGCGTCCTGCTCGGAACCGGCCGGGCCGATCCAGTAGACGGTGTTGCCGCGCGGGTCGGTGGCGGGGATGCAGCCCTCGGCGCGGTGGCGGTTGCCCAGCCGGGTGACCTCGAAGCCGCGGATTTCCTCCCACGGCAGGTCCGGCACGTTGACGTTGAGGATGGTGTCGGCCGGCAGCGGGTCGGCCTTCAGCCGCGCCACGATCGCCACCGCCGCGCGCGCCGCGCTGCGGAAATTCTTCGCCTCGTGCCGGTGGGTGACCAGCGACACCGCCACCGACGGCAGGCCGAGGAAGCGCCCTTCCATCGCCGCCGACACGGTGCCGGAATAGATCACGTCGTCACCGAGGTTGGCGGCATCGTTGATGCCCGAGACCACGATGTCCGGCTCGTGCTCCAGCATGCCGGTCAGCGCCAGGTGCACGCAGTCGGTGGGCGTGCCGGCCACCGCGCAGGTGTAGTGGTCGATCCGGCGCAGCCGCACCGGCCGGTCGAGGGTGAGGGAATTGCTGGCGCCGGAGCGGTCGCGGTCCGGGGCCACCACGGTGACCTCGTGCCCGGCCGCGCGCAGCTCGTCGGCGAGCATCCTGATGCCGGGGGCGTCCACGCCGTCGTCGTTGCTTACAAGTACGCGCATTGAAGACCTGAATCGGTGAATCGATGGCGGCGCCCTCCTGCCTCGCCGCCTGCTGCCGTGCCGGTGGTGCATGGAGCACCGGCCGGCCCGACCGTGATTGCCCATGATACCGGAATGCGCCACCCGGCTCCCCCGCGATGGCAGCGGCGCGCGGGCGCACGCGTTACGCTGTGCCCATGTCAGACCCACAGGACGAAGACGATGGCGCCCTGTTCCGCGCCGCCATCGGCGCAGTGACGCCATTGCGCAAGGTGGAAACGCCGGCCATCGAAAAGCCGCGCCCGAAGCCGCGCGCGCGCATGGCCGAGCAGGACGAAGCGCAGGCACTGGGCGAGTTCGCCCGGCTGCTGCATTCGAGCGCACCGCTGGAAGCCGGCGACGTCGCCAGCTACCGCCGCGACAACCTGCCGCCGCGCATGTTCCAGCGCCTCAAGCGCGGCCAATACTCCGTGCAGGACGAACTGGACCTGCACGGCGCCAACACCGTGCAGGCCGAACAGTGGCTGCGCCAGTTCCTGCTGGAGGCGCACGACCACGGCCATGGCTGCGTGCGCATCATCCACGGCAAGGGCCTGCAGGCCGACGGCGGCGTACCGGTATTGAAGAACCTGGTCGACCGCCTGCTGCGCCAGCGCAACGACGTGCTGGCCTTCCACTCGGCCCCCGCCGCGCAGGGCGGCACCGGCGCGGTGCTGGTGTTGCTGGCGCAGCGCTGATCCGTGCACCGCACATGCTCCGTAGGCCGGGGCTACGCCCCCGGCGCTCTGGAATGTAAAACAACAGGCCTTGCGCAGCCCGTTGGAGCGCCGGGGGCGTAGCCCCGGCCTACCCTCGTCCCAGCGGGGGCCACTTCGGGGCTTGCCGATGAAGCCAGGTACCGGGCAAGCCCGGCACCTGCAAAGGCGCCCACATCTTCCGTAGATACCGTCTTGCTCAGGCGCGTGCAATGGCCTTTCGGGGATCGAAGGGCGTAGCGGACTTGAGCACCCCCCAGACGATGTGCAGGAGCTTTCGCATCAAGGCGCAGAGGATGAGCTTGGGCGGCTTGCCCCGTTCGGCCAGTCGCCGGGCA
>NZ_LDJP01000038.1 GCF_001431505.1 Stenotrophomonas daejeonensis | reverse complement strand
TGTTGGAGCGGGAAACGAAGCATGTTTCCGTAGGAGCGACGTGAGCCGCGACCGGGGCTTTCCCGGTGAAACCCGGTCGCGGCTCACGTCGCTCCTACGCTCCCGGAATGCCCGCATGGATGACCTGATCCCGTTCCCCCTGCCTTCCGGCCAACTGGCCGAGATAGAGGCCGCGCACGCGCAGCCGCCACGCGCGTACCACCATTTCGGCCACGTGCGGGCGCTGCTGCGGCATTTCCACGACGTCGCCGCCGGCCCCGGCTGGCGGCAGCCGCGCGAGGTGGCGCTGGCGATGCTGTACCACGATGCGGTCTACGAGGCCGGGCGTGGCGACAACGAGCTGCGCTCGGCGCAGCTTGCGCGCGAGTCGATCGCACGCTGGCTGCCGGATGCCGGCATCGATGCAGGGCGGGTGGTGCAGCTGATCGAACTCACCGCGCGCCACGGTAGCCTGCGCGGCGAGGAACTGGACGCCGACGCGGCATTGTTCCTGGACAGCGACATGGCCATCCTCGGCGCGCCGCCGGAAGTGTTCGACGCCTACGACCGCGGCATCGCCGAGGAATACCGCGGCAAGGTGCCGGGCTTCCTGTTCCGCATCAACCGCCGCCGCTTCCTGAAGGGCGTGCTGGCGCAACCGCGCATCTTCTTCAGCGACTTCTTCCACGCGCGCCTCGATGCGCAGGCGCGGGAGAACCTGCGGCGGGTCTTGGGGGCCTGATTTCAGCTGCCTGACCTGTCTGTGTCTGCGCAACCAAGGGAACTTGACCGCCATCGAGGCAGCGGTGGGCCATTCGGTTACCCACGCTCGAAACCTTGGCGTTGCCTGATGGCGGACAACCACCATGCGCCGTAGGATTGACGGGTACATCCTTCAAGGAACGAGGAGATATTCCCCATGCTGGGCTTGAAGTCACTGTTTCCCCCGGCCGACCCGTGGCCTTTGAAGTTCCGTTATCACGACTTCGGCGTGCGTTGTTACAACACGCTGCGCTGCCAGGTCATCTACAACAACTACTGTTTCACTCGTTCTTTTTTGTATGAACCATCCGGTCCACCCATACGGACAGATTGGAAAGATTCGTGGAGCGCCGGTCACGGCATCGGAAACGAGTTTGCCTCCCCCGTTGAGGCTGATTGGATATCTCTGGATGGTACCCGTCACCAAGCCAGGATCGATCTTGCAGAGTTATTCAAAGACCGACTGGTGCGACACAACGTGTCCAAGGACGACATCCCGGAGGGATGGTTGGCGGCGTGGAGAGTTGATCCGCTCGGAGTAGATATTTTGATGGAAGTCAACGATCGCACGATCAACGTATACATGAAGGCGTTGATCGCCACCAAGGAACCGCAGATTCCGGGGAACCCACGCAGCACTGGCCGTCGCGATCTGATCCTGGTCTGGACCCATACTTACTGAAGACGTGCGCAAGGAGTGCGGTTATGAGTGACAAGGACCTGTCCAGCATCATCCCGATGGATGACGACGTCACGTTCTACCCAGCCAATGAAGCCCGAATGCGGAGCTATCAGGAGGCCAGTGAAGCCCTGTCCCGTTTCGAGGTGCCCCGGCTGATAGATGCAGGGAACCCGCATGAGCGGCTCTATATCGCAGCGTTCGATGGCACAGGTAATGACAAGGTTAAAGACCCGATACATGCCACGAACATTTCCAATATCGACGATCAGATCAAGTATTTGGGCGAGAAGGATTCACAAATCTACATTCGTTATCTAGAAGGTCCGGGAACCCAAGGCAACCCGCTCACACGCACAATAGATGCAGTGCTTGGCTATACCTACGAAGAACGGCTGGAGAAGATGTATGCCGACTTGGTGGACAAAGCACAGGAGTGGAGGCAGGCGGACCCCAATGTCAATATCCGCGTGCTCAGCACTGGCTTCAGCCGTGGCGCCAGTCAGGCCGCCGGGTTCACCAATCTCCTGCATGAGCGCGGTATCGTCGATCCGACCAGCCGATCCTTCGATGCCAATGGCAAAATCATCTATATCCGCCACATCGCCCCACCCGGGATGACGCCCCAGGCCGTAGGCCTGTTCGACCCGGTTGCCACCGGCATCCCCGAGCGGTTCGACCGGCGCCTGGCGCCGTCGGTGGTGTCCGGCTTCCAGATCACCGCGCTGGACGAAACCCGCGCCAGGTTCCCCAGCGATCAATTGATGCCGCCAGACGTCTCCGCCGATGGCCGTTTCCTCAACGTGCAGGTGGGCGGTGCGCATTCGGACATCGGGGGCAGTTACTTGCGCGATGGTCTGGCCAGCCGCAGTTGCAACCTGATGGTGGACTACTGCAACGCCTTGCGCCCGGGCGTCTCCTTGCTGGAGAAGGTCCACGAACCCAGCGATCCGCGCCTGAACGTGGTGCACAACTCCCACGAAGGCATGGTGATTTACCAGCTGGACCGCCAGGTGGACCGGGCCACGGAAGGCGTGAGCGCACGCCTGGCGCCGGACAGGACCGTTGCCAACGATGCCCTGCCGCACGCTCCCAAGCCGCTGTCGCCCGAGGTCGAGCGCGGCCCGTTGAACCGGGTGGCCATTGGCCCTGTGCCGGCGGAGCCGGGGGAGGTCGCGCTGGCGAACCTGCGCCGCATCGAAGCGGCCGAAGCGGCCGGTATCGGTCCAGTGCCGGGAGCGACCAAGCTGGCCCGCTCGCTGGGCCACGGTGCGGCGGTGGTCACCACGGGCATCGAGGTCGCCAAGACCGCCCACGACTACACCCGCCTGCGCAGTATGGGCAACCTTACCGCCGCCCAGGCAGCGGTGGGCCGTTCGGCCGGCACCGGCGCCGGGGCATGGCTGGGCTTCGAGGCGGGCTTGGCGGCCGGCAGCACGCTGGGGCCGGGCGCACTCGCCACGGGAGCGCTCGGGGCGGTTGTCGGTGGCGTGGCTGGCGACAAGCTGGCCGATGCCATCGAGCACCGACGCATCTATATCCAGCGCGGCAGCGACGGCCATACCTGGCAGGCCGACCCGGCCCATCCCGAACAGGGCTGGACGCGCACCCTGCCACCGCTGCCGACGGCACCGCAAGGGCAGCGCCTGACCGCCAGCCCGGCACTGGCCGACGAACTCAACTACAAGGCCGTGTCCAAAGCCACCGAACTGGGCCTGGCCGCCGCGACCGCGCGCGATCCGTTCAAGCTGCCGGCCAGTCGCGACGATACGTTCAGCGCCTACGGGGGCGACTGGATCCGCAACCCGGCCAACGGCGGCTGGCAGCGACAGCTCAACCACGACAAGCCCGGCCTGGGCTACACCGAGACCGCCCCGCCGGAACGGGCCGCGCAACTGGACGCCCAGTCGCGCCAGATCATCGCCGACAATGCCGCGTGCAGCCCGACGACTCTCGCCGCCACGTTCGAGGTCCTGTATGCGCAGAACGACTGGCAGCGGCACGGCAAGGTGCCGGAAGCGGTCGAAAACACCCTGGCGCACCCGGAACGGGTGGTGGCCTCCGATGGCCGGCACTACACCCGCGAAGCCGACGGCCAGTGGACGCATGACGGACTGCTGTGGGACAGCCACGCCGACGGCAACCTGCGCGCCGAACTGGATCTGGCCTTCGAGGCCCAGCGCACGCACGCCCAGAAGCTGCTGCAACCGGGCTTGGCTCCCGAGCGCGAAATCCCCACTCTGGAGACGCTCCGGGTCACCCCGTCGCCGGAACAACGGACCGCGGCGCCGGCGTCCGTCTCGGCATCCCTCAGGCTGGCCGAACCGCGGGCGACGCCATTGCCGGAGCGCCTGAGCGATGCCCGGCATCCGGGACATATCGATTTCCAGCGTGTCCTGATGGAACTCCACTACGCCGAGACCAACCGGGGCGTTCCCCACGGCCGGCACAGCGAGCAGGTGGCCGCCGCGTTGCTGGTGGAGGGCGAGCGCCAAGGCCTGCGCATCGACCGGGTGCGCATCGCCGCGGATGGCCAGGTCGAAGGCATCCGGCAGCTCAACGCCTTTTCCGACCCGAAGACGGTCCGGGTGGACCCGGGCAAGGTGCTGTCGATATCGCTGGAAGAACATTCACGGCAATGGGCGCATGCCCGTTCGCCGTATTTGGTCAGCAACGCTCCCGCCGCCGAACGCACGGTACAGCAGCAACAGGGGATCGCCTTGCTGTTGCCAGCCGATCAAGCCATGTTCGCCTGCATCCGTCAGGGCGTGCCGGACCATATCGGCGACGACCAGGTGATGCGCGCCCTGCACGATGCCAAGCGGGCCGACATTGCTGGCCCCGACAAGATCGACCGGGTCATGATGGCCGAGAACCGGATCTGCATCGCGGGGACGATACCGGGGTTTCGCTCGGTGACCGAGATTGCCCAGGCGGCACCGCCATTGCAGGAGAGCGTGGAGCAGGTGCAAGCGCTCAACCAGCAGCGCGAACAGCAGTTGGCGATGGAACAGCAACAGCGCCACCAGGACGGTCCCGGTGGGCGTGGCGCCCCGGGTATGGGGTAGGGAAGAAACACGACCGCAACGGCGACCATCCCCTCGGGTTCGATGGCCTAGAATCCATGGGTTCTGCCTTGCCTGATTGGTCGCAATGCCCGCCGTGGTGACTCCGATTCCCGTTATCGATCCAGATCCAAGGCCCTTGCCGCCGGAGGAACCGGGCCCCAACGAATGCTGCGGCAGCGGTTGCCCGTTGTGCGTGCTGGACCTGTATGCCGACGAGCTGGCGCGCTACCGGCAGGCGCTGGCCGAGTGGAAGCAGCGGCACCCGGAAGCGGAAGGCTGACCGCGCAACGGCCCGTCTTGCGGATAGGCTGGCATCTCCTTGCCGATTCCCGGATCACCTTGGACACGACTGCTTCCCTGCCCATGCGATTGAAGCGATATGCGGCCTTGTCCGCGCTGTCTGCGTTGCTGTTGTTCACGGCCACCGCGGTGTGCCTGCAATTCGCGCGCGACGATCTGGACTGGGTGCGCGCCACCCTCAGCCTGTACCTGCACGGGCCGCACGGCTTGCTGTTGCGTACGGCCTATTGCGTGCTGGCGGCCGGCATCGCCGTATTGGCACTGGCCCTGTATCTGGACATGCAGGGACGGGCTCGCCGCAGCTTGCCGCTGGCGCTGTTCTGTACCGCCGGGCTGGGGCTGACCACGGTGGCGGTGGGCGACAGCTGGTTGCCGGAGCACGCGCCGCTGCTGGCGCCGCTGGTGCATGGGCTGGCGGCGCAGGCCGCGTTCCTGTGCGTCACCGTGGCGATGCTGGTGCAGGCATGGTGCTTCGGCCGCGATGCGCGCTGGCATGGCCGGCACCGGCTGGCATGGTGGTGGGCGTGGCTGGCGTTCGCCGGCCTGTGGCTGCACGTGCTCTGGCGCGGCAGCCCGCGCGGGCTGGGGCAGAAGTTGGTGATCGCGCTGGTGGTGGGCTGGCTTGCGTGGGCCGCCATGCGCCTGTGGCGGCAGGCGCGAAGTAACGGCTGAAACCGCCGGTTCGCGGCACAATGGAGGCCACATTCATCGGAGGCAGACCATGATCGAACGCTACGACACCGGCCCACGCATGTCGGAAATGATCGTCCACCACGGCGTGGCCTACCTCGCCGGGCAGGTGCCGGAGGACACCGGCGCCGACATCGTCGGCCAGACCGAGCAGGTGCTGCAGGCCATCGACGACCTGCTGCGGCTGGCGCCGACCGACAAGAGCCACATCCTGCGCGCGGAGATCTTCCTGGCCGACATGGCCGATTTCGCCGGCATGAACGAAGCCTGGGACAAGTGGGTGCCGCAGGGCGCCACCCCGGCGCGCGCCACGGTGCAGGCCAGGTTGGCGAACCCGGAGTGGAAGATCGAGATCGTGATTACCGCGGCGGTGCCATAAGCCGCTGATGACACCGTAGGAGCGCACCTTGGTGCGCGATGAAGCTTTCCCGGTAACGCCCATCGCGCACCGAGGTGCGCTCCTACAGGGGTTTCAGGTCGATGCAATCCACCGGGCACGGCGGGATGCACAGCTCGCAGCCGGTGCACAGGTCGGCCAATACGGTGTGCATGAACCTGGCACCGCCGACGATGGCGTCCACCGGGCAGGCCTGGATGCATTTGGTGCAGCCGATGCAGTCGGCCTCGACGATGACCGCCACCTGCGCCGGCTTGTGCTCGCCGCGGCTGCGGTCGAAGGGCACCGCCGGCACGTGGAGGACATGCGCCAACGCGCGCGCGCCGGCATCGCCGCCCGGCGGACAGCGCTCCACGCCGGCCGCGCCGCGGGCCATCGCCTCGGCATAGGGGCGGCAGCCGTCGAAGCCGCATTGCCCGCACTGGGTCTGCGGCAGTATGCGGTCGAGGCGTTCGATCAGGTTTTCCGGCGTGTCCTGCATGCGTGGCGGTGGCTGCGCGTCTGTTGTGTCAGGGAAGCGGCTTGCCGCGATACCAGCGTTCGTGCGCCAGCGCCAGCATCGGCTTGTCCTCGCGGCTGTCGCCGTAGGCGTGGATGCGCTGGAAGCGATCCAGATCGAACCGGTCGCGGATGTACGCGACCTTGCGCGGCCCGCAGTCGCCGCCGGCATAGCGGCCGGTGAGGCGGCCGTCCCGCGCTTCCAGCCGGTTGCAGATCAGTTGCAGGCCCAGTTCGTCGCACCACGCCTGCAGGTACAGGTCGATGGAGGCGGTCACCACCACCACGGTGTGGCCCTGTTCGCGGTGCCAGTGGATCTGTTCCAGCATCTCCGGGCGGAGCATGCCGGGCAGGTGTTCGCGGGCATAGTCGCCCGCCATCTGCGTGATCTCGCCGGCATGGCGGCCGCTGAATACCTGCGAAGTGACGCGGGCGCGGATGCGCTCGGCCGAAATCAGCCCCAGCCGGTAGGCCAGCAGCCACGGCCCCACCCGCCACCACGCCTGCGCATGTTGCTCGGGCGTCGCCACCCGCTGCAGGAAGCGACTGTAGGTGTCGCAGCGGGTGACGGTGTGGTCGAAGTCGAACAGGGCTAACTGCATGGGGAAGGGCAGGGAACGGGGAATGTGGGAACGGGGAATGACGCATCATCGGAGCAGTCGGCGTGATGCTGCGGCCGGCCATCAGGTTGCACTACTGCTGCATTCCCTGTTCCCCGTTCCCCAGTCCCCGCTTCACCGCACCGGCATGCCTGGCTGCGCGCCCGCGTCGGCGTCGAGCAGCGCCAGCGCGCCGCCGTCGAAACCGGCCGACAGGATCATGCCTTCGCTCAGGCCGAAGCGCATCTTGCGCGGGGCGAGGTTGGCGATGAACACCACGCTGCGGCCGACCAGCTTTTCCGGCTCGGGGTAGCTGGCGCGGATGCCGGAGAAGATCTGGCGCTGGCCGAGGTCGCCGGCGTCGAGCAGGAAGCGCAGCAGCTTGTCCGAGCCTTCGACGAAGCCGCATTCGAGCACCTTGCCGATGCGCAGGTCGAGCTTGGCGAAGTCGTCGATGCCGATGCAGGTGGTGCCGCCTTCGGCCTTCACCTCAGGCTTGGTTTCCGCTTTCACCGGCTTGGCGTCGGTGGCGGGTGCGGCGGCGAGGGTGTCCTTGGAGGCGTCGGTCATGGCGTCGATCATCTTCGGGTCGATACGGGTGAACAGCGCCACGTAGGGCGCGATGGTGTGGGCGGTGAGCGGGGCGGCGATGTCGTCCCAGCCATGCATCGGCGCGGCGAGGAAGCCTTCGGCCTGCTGTGCGGTGCGCGGCAGCACCGGCTTGAGCGCGGCCACCAGCACGCGGAACAGGTTCAGGCCCTGGGTGCAGACCGCCTGCAGTTCGGCATCGCTGCCGTCCTGCCTGGCGATCACCCACGGCTTGGTGTCGTCGATGTACTTGTTGGCCTCGTCGGCCAGCGCCATGGTCAGGCGGATCGCCGCGGCCGGGTCGTTGCGCTCGTAGGCCTCGCGTACCGGCGCCAGCGCGGCGACGAAGCGGTCGTACTGGGCCGGGTCCGGCAGCGCGTCGGCGAGCCTGCCGTCGAAGCGCTTGGCGATGAAGCCGGCGCAGCGGCTGGCAAGGTTGACGAACTTGCCGACCAGGTCGGCGTTCACCCGCGCGGTGAAGTCGGACAGGTTCAGGTCGAGGTCGTCCACCCCGCCGGAGGATTTGGCGGCGAAGTAGTAGCGCAGCGCCTCCGGGTCCAGGCCGACGTCGAGGTAGGTGCGGGCCATCACGAAGGTGCCGCGCGACTTGCTCATCTTCGCGCCATCGACGGTCAGGTAGCCGTTGACGTGCAGCCGGGTCGGCGCGCGCAGGCCGGCGCCATGCAGCACCGACGGCCAGAACAGGCCGTGGAAGTTGACGATGTCCTTGCCGATGAAGTGGTGCAGTTCGGTGCTGCTGCCGGCGGCCAGCACCGCGTCGAAGTCGTCGCCGGTCTTCGCGCACAGGTTGCGGAAGCTGGACAGGTAGCCGATCGGCGCGTCCAGCCACACGTAGAAATACTTGCCCGGCGCGCCGGGGATCTCGAAGCCGAAATAGGGCGCGTCGCGCGAGATATCCCACGCGCGCAGGCCGCCCTCGGCGTCCAGCCACTCGGCCAGCTTGGCCTTCACGCCCGGCAGCGCGACGTCGCCGGCCAGCCATTGCCGCAGGAAATCCTGGAAGCCGCCGACCTCGAAGAAGTAGTGCTCCGAATCGCGGATCTCCGGCGTGGCACCGGAGACTACCGACTTCGGTTCGATCAGGTCGGTGGGGCCATAGGTGGCGCCGCAGACCTCGCAGTTGTCGCCGTACTGGTCGGGCGACTTGCACTTCGGGCAGGTGCCCTTGATGTAGCGATCGGGCAGGAACATGCCCTTTGCGGGGTCGTAGAACTGCGCCACCGAGCGGCGGCCGATGTGGCCGGCGGCGTCGAGCTTGTTGTACAGCGCCTCGGTCAGCTCGCGGTTGGCGGCCGAGTTGGTCGAATCGTAGTGGTCGAAGGCGACGCCGAACGCGGCGAAATCGCGCTCGTGGCTGGCCTGGATGTTGGCGATGAAGGTTTCCGGGGTCACCCCGGCCTTCTCGGCGGCGAGCATGATCGGCGTGCCGTGGGTGTCGTCGGCGCAGACGTACCAGACCTTGTCGCCCAGCAGCCGGCGCGCGCGCACCCAGATGTCGGCCTGGATGTAGCCGACCAGGTGGCCCAGGTGCAGCGGGCCGTTGGCATAGGGCAGGGCATTGGTGACGAGCGCGGTACGGGTCATGGCCGTTGGAGGGAGTGCATGGGAACCGCGAATTATCGCATGCCGGGCCTTGCTGGCCGGGAAACCGGGCTTGAATGTAGGAAACCCGGCCGGAGCCGGGTTTGATGTTCGTAGGTGCGGGGCTTGCCCCGCACGGGGCTTCATCGGGAAGGCTTCATGCGGGGCGAGCCCCGCATCTACGAGGCTTACATCCGCTCCCACACCTGCGACTTGCAGATGAAGGCGATGCAGCCGGATACCTGCAGCTTGCTGCCGTTTTCGATCAGCTCCATCTTGGACTTGTACACCTTGCCCTCGTCGGGCTTGAGGATGCTGCCGCCACTCCACTTGTTGGCGCCGTCGGCGCGCATGCCGCGGATGATCTCCATGCCGGTGATCGGCTTGTCCTTGCGGTCGTCGCTGCACTTGTCGCAGGTCGGGTTGGGGCGGCTGGGGTTGAGCAGCTCGACGATGCGGCCGTTCAGGGTGCCGTTGCCGGCGCGGCCGATCTCGACGATGGACTTGGCGCGGTGGGTGTCCGGGTCGATCTGGCGCCAGCGGCCTTCAGCGCTGGCGTTGTCGGCCTGGGCGGCGGTGATGCCGGCCAGCGCCAGCGGCAGGGCGAGCAACAGGGTCGTGACGGTCTTGCGCATGTATCCCCTCCCAGGGCGTGTGTCGTGGTCCGGAAGATGCCGGTTGCCGGCGAATGTATACCCATTCGCCGGAGTACGGAATCCGCACCGCAGCACTCCCGGCCATGCCGGAGGCATGGATCTCACTGGAGCGTGATCCGCTTGCGGTTGTCCGTGGAGACGCGGTCGATCAGCTTGTTGTAGGGGTCGAAGCCGGCTTCGTCCGGGCGGCCATCGACGGTCACGGTGAGTTCGGGCGCGGCACCGGTGATGTGGTGGCGTTGCAGGTACAGCACCTTCTCGTCGCGTTCCTTGCCCGAGGGCCCCCTGGCGAACACGCCGACCTCGATCCAGTCGTCCAGCGCGCCGGGCGTTTCCTTGCCGATCCCGTCCGCGTAGCGCTTGTCGGCGTGCAGCCTCAGGGTCACGTCGTAGCGGCCGTCGGCGCGCTGCTTCGCGGTCGCCTCGACCACGCGGTTGTCGTAGAAGCTGATCTTCTCGAACAGGTCGGTGATCAGGGCCTGCTGCTCGGGCTTGGCCTCGGAGCGGATGAAGTCCAGCAGTTCGGCCGAGGTGGTGTACGGCGGCTGCTGGAAGGCCTTGGCCTGCAGGAAGCGGCTCAATGCCCGGTTCAATGCTTCCTCGCCCATTTCCTCGCGCAGCCGGTAGAACACCACCGAGCCCTTGCGGTAGTGGATGTACTGCTGGTTTTCCACGCGATACAGCGGCAGTTCCTCCACGTCCTCGCCGCCACGCCCGGACAGGTAGCTGTCCAGCTCGTCCTTGAGGAACTGGCGCATGTGGCCGCGGCCGTATTCCTTCTCCATCACCATCAGCGCCGCATACTGCGACAGCGACTCGGACAGCACGGTCGCGCCCTGCACGTTGGCGCCGATCACCTGGTGCGCCCACCACTGGTGCGCGACCTCGTGCGCGGTCACGTAGAACACGTAGTCGATGTTGTCCTTGTCGCGCAGGTCGGCGATGAAGCCGATGGATTCGGAGTAGGGGATGGTGTTGGCGAAGCTCTGCGCGAACGACTGGTAGCCCGGGAATTCGATGATGCGCACCTGGCGATGCTGGTACGGGCTGAAGTTCGCTTCGTAGTAGGCCAGCGATTTCTGCACGCCCTCGATCATCCGGTCCACGTTGTACGGGTGCTTGGGGTCGTAGTAGACCTCGATCGGGATGTCCTTGTACGCCGCCTTCTTCACCGCCCAGCGTGCCGACAGGTAGGCGTAGAAGTTCAACATCGGCCGGTCCATTGCGTAGTCGAAGCAGCGGCGGCCATCGCGGCTGTATTCCTTCCGCAGGTAGCCCGGGGCCAGCGCGATCTGGTCCGGTGCGGTGCAGATGGTGGTGCGGAAATCCAGCCAGTCCGCGTCGTTGGAGATGTAGGTGTTGGCACGCGCGGCCTCGTCCTCCAGCTTCGGCATGCGCGTGGGTTCGCCCAGGTCGCGCTTGCGGCGTTCGTTGCGGTCGCTGATCTCCACCCCGGTGTCATAGCCGAACGCCGGCAGCACGCGGCTGTTGAAGAAGCTGCCGTTGCCGACGATGCGGCTCTGCGCCTGGTCGGCGGTGATGCCGGTGGGGTGGATGTCCACGGTGAAGGTGACGTCGCGTTCCTCGCCCGGCTGCATCGGCGCATCCAGCGTGTAGATACGGTAGCCCAGCGCCTCGTCGTGCGTGGTCAGCCTGGCGCCGCCCAGTTCGATGCTGGCCAGCGTGCGGTCGTCGCCCATCGCCACGTGGATGGCCGGGATCGCGGTGGCATGGGTGTTGCGCACGCGGTAGCGGCCGTCGATGCGGACCGTCTGGGTTTCCGGACGCAGGTCGACGGTGTTGTCGACGGCGACGATGCGCGGCTGCGGCAGGTCCTTGTACTTGCGGTATTCGCGCTCGTAGCGGGCCTGGCGGTCCAGCATCTGGTCCGGCGAGACGAACTCGTTGCGGATGTTGGTGCTCCAGTACAGCCACGTGCCGCAGGCGGCGAAGGCCACGACCGAGGCGGCCAGCGCCACGCCCAGCCGGCCGCGCAGCCGCTGGCGGCGCAGCTTCAGGCGCTGGCGCAGGCCCGAATCGACGCCACGCACCCACAACGCGGCGCAGACCAGCAGCAGCGCCAGCAGGAACAGTGTCCAGTAACCCTGGAACGCCAGCTGCCCGGCCAGGAAGTGGCCGTAGCCGTTCATGTCCGAATACGGGGCGATCGGCCAGCTGCCGAAGTTGTACAGGTTCTGGGTGTAGTCGAGCATGCCCAGCACCGACTGCCCGATCAGCAGCAGGACCAGCAATGCATAGCCGAGGAACTTGTTGTTGCTCAGCACCTGCAGCACCAGCGCCATGCCGCCCATCAGGATGTACACCACCGAGTCCAGCGCCAGCGTCTTGAGGTACAGCAGCGGCTCGATCCGGGTGTAGCCCTTGCCCAGTTGGATGGCCACGGCGGTGAGCCCGCCCACGGCCTGGAACGCAGCGACCACGGTGACCAGGGTCAGGAACTTGCCCAGCAGCGGCACCCAGTTGGGCACCGGCATGGCATCGCTGATGCCGGCCATGCGCGCGCTGCGTTCGCGCCAGACCAGCTCGCCGGCGTAGAACAGCACGATGATGATCAACAGAAAGCTGTAGCTCTGCTGCAGGGCCTCCAGCATCTGCGAGGTCACCGGCCAGCTGGGCGTGCCGTACATGGTCTTGCGGAACAGCGCGCTGGGGATGAAGTTGGCCATGCCCAGCACCAGCAGCACCAGGAACGGCGCGCTACGGAACACGCCGAAGGCATCGAAGCGCACCTGCCGCAGCAGCTGCTTCCAGCCGGTGGCGGCGTTGAACGCCGGCGTCACCTTCGGCGCGGTGACCGCCTGGCGCTTCCCACCGGTGGTGGCGACGCTGGCGATCTTCCTGCCGCGCCTGCGCCCGGTGCCGCTGCGTTCGGTGCGGAACAGGGCGAAGGTGGCGGCGAACAGCGCGCCGGTCACGGCCAGCCACAGCAGGCGGTTCTCCAGCAGGTAGCCGGTGAAGGCGGGCAGGCCGCTGTTGCGTTCTTCGGCCGACCAGTAGCGCATCGCCTGCGCCATCGCGCGGATGCCCAGCGGGTCGAGCAGCGAGGACAGGCGCAGGTTGTCGATGTCGGCCAGGATCGCGCGGCTGACGCCGTACAGCACGAAGAACACGATGACGCCGATGTATACCCACAGGATGTTGCGGGTGGTCACCGCCAGCACCGCCAGCAGCGCGGTGGTGAACAATACGTTCGGCAGCACCATGCACATGAACGACCAGAGATAGGGCTGCAGCGATACCGGGCCGAGCCGGGCGGCGTCGATCCACGGCATGAACTGGGCGATGAACAGGCCGATGGCGATGATGGCGTACATCAGCAGGCTGGCCAGCAGCGCCGCGCCCAGCCGGCCCAGCAGGTAGTCGCGGCGCTTGATCGGGCTGGAGAACACCAGCTCGGCGGTACCCAGCTCGAAGTCGCGCAGCAGTGCATTGCTGACGAACAGCGTGACCACCAGCAGGCCGAGCAGGGTGAAGGAGGTCATGAAGGTGGCGATCACCGATGGCGCATTGCGGTGCACGTTGCCGATGCCGCCGCCGATCTGGATGGCATCGCTGGAAGCGGCGCCGAAGGCGAGCAGCGCGAACAGCGCCGCCAGCAGCCACAGCAGCGGGGAACGGAGCTGCTCGCGCAGCTCGAAACGGAGGAAGGCGAAGGTCATGGGCCGGCTCCGTCAGGCGGCCTGCGCCTGCAGGCGCAGGCGCTGGAAATAGACGTCCTCCAGGCCCGGCTCCACCGGCGCGAAGCCCTCCTCCGGCTGCGAGGGGCTGAACACGTGGATCACCGGATGACCGCCGACCAGCCGCGTGGACAGCACGGTGAAACGCGCTTCGTAGTCGGCCAGCGCGCCCTTGCCCACCTGCTTGCGCCACACCTGCGCCTGCAACGCGGCGATGGCCTCGGCCGGGCGCCCGCTCAGCAGCACCTGCCCCTTGTTCATGATCGCCATGTTCGGGCACAGGTCGGTGACGTCCTCGACGATGTGGGTGGACAGGATCACCGCCACGTTCTCGCCGATCTCCGCCAGCAGGTTGAGGAAGCGGTTGCGTTCCTCCGGGTCGAGGCCGGCGGTGGGCTCGTCGACGATCACCAGCTGCGGGTTGCCGAGCAGCGCCTGGGCGATGCCGAAGCGCTGGCGCATGCCGCCGGAATAGGTGCCGAGCCTGCGCTTGCGCGCGTCCCACAGGTTCACCTGTTGCAGCAGGCCCTCGACTACCTCCTTGCGCTGCCTGCGCGCGGTCAGGCCCTTGAGCACGGCGAAGTGGTCGAGCAGGTCCAGCGCGCTCACCTTCGGGTAGACGCCGAAATCCTGTGGCAGGTAGCCGAGCCGGCGGCGCAGCGCGTCCTTGTCATGGAGCACGTCGATGCTGGCGCCGTCGGCGGTGGTCAGCGTCGCGCTGCCGGCGTCGGCTTCCTGCAGCGTGGCCAGCGTGCGCATCAGCGAGGACTTGCCGGCGCCATTGGGGCCGAGCAGGCCGAACATGCCGCGCGGAATGTCCAGGTCGACGTTCTTCAGTGCGTGCACGCCGTTGGCGTAGGTTTTGGACAGACCACGGATCTGCAGCATGGACGGATACCTCCCCGGAAGATGGGCCATCTTTCCGGCAGCAGCCACGGTCGTGCAATGCGCCGGAAGTCATCGGGACCAGGGACATGCCGTGGCGGCGATGCGACCGGGGAGGGCTCAGCCGGTTTCGTACAGCTCCAGCGGCAGCCCGTCCGGGTCGGCGAAGAAGGTGAAGCGGCGGCCGGTATGTTCGTCCACCCGCACCGGTTCGCAGGCCACGCCCTCGGCCTGCAGGTGGGCGATGGCCGCATCCAGCGCGGCGACGCGGAAGGCGAGATGGCGCAGGCCGCGGGCTTCCGGGCGGCTGGGGCGCGGTGGCGGGTCGGGAAAGGAGAACAGTTCCAGCTGGCCGCCATCGGGCAGGCACAGGTCCAGCTTCCACGACTGGCGTTGCGCGCGGAAGTTCTCGGCGAGCACTTCCAGCCCGAGGATGCGGGTGTAGAAATCCTTCGCGCGCGGGTAGTCCGAGACGATCAGCGCGACGTGGTGGATGCCGGCCAGCAGCTTCATCGTTTCGCGTCCAGCCAGCGTTTGGCGATGGCCAGCGCCAGCGGGTAGGGCTCCGGGTCGTTGCGGTTGCTCAGCACGATCACCGTCAGCTTCCGCTTCGGGTAGCGCACGATCACGTTGCGGAAGCCGATGCTCTCGCCGCTGTGCCACAGCATGTCGCCGTTGATGCGCCAGCCGAAGCCGTAGTGCGGCACGTCCGGCTCCGGCGTCGCCGTGGCCGGGCTGAACGCCAGCCGCAGCGACGCGCGGCGCAGCAGGCGTTCGTCGTACAGCGCCGCATCCCACCTGGCGAGGTCGTCGAGGGAGGAATAGATGCCGCCGTCGCCGAGCACGGCGCTGGTGGTGCTCTGGTCGGTGCGCTGCCAGCGGCCATCGATTTCGCTGTAGCCGTAGGCGCGTTCGGGCACCTCGTCCACGCCGTCCTGGTGGGCGAAGGTGGCGTGCATGCCCAGCGGCAGGAATATGCGCTGGCGCAGGAAGCTGGCGAAGTCGCTGCCCGAGGCTTTGCCGACCACCAGCGCCAGCAGCGCGTAGCCGCTGTTGCTGTAGCGGTAGTCGCTGCCCGGTGCGAAGTAGGTGCGGTTCTCCTGCTCCAGCAGGTGCAGCACGTCGATGTCGTGCACCTGGCGGGTGTCGGCCGGGTCGCCGTGCTGATCCATGAGGTCTTCGTAATCGAGCAGGCCGCTGGTATGGCTGAGCAGGTGCCGCAGGGTCATCGCGTCGGCCACCGCCGGCAGGCCGGGCAGCCACTTCTTCAGCGGGTCGTCGATGGACAGCCTGCCATCCTCGGCCAGCAGCAGGATCGCCGCGGCGGTGAACTGCTTGCTCACCGAGGCCAGGCGGAAGTTGGTGGCGGGCGTGACCGGCGTACCGTCCTCGACCACGGCCAGCCCGTAGCCGCGCCGGAATACCGGTTGCCCGTCCTTCAGCACCAGCACCGCGGCGCCGGGGACCTGCCCGTCGTAGCGCTGCATCAGGCCGTCGATGCCCGGGTCCGGCGGCATGGGCGCGGCGGCGCCGGCCGCGCTGGCGAACGCGAGCAGGCACAACGGGGCGAATCGGGATTTCCACCGGTACATGACGGTTACTCCAGCGGGGTCTTCTTGTTGGCGATCCAGCGGTCGATCTTGGCTTCCAGGATGTCCAGCGGCATCGAGCCGTCCTTCAGCACCTCGGCGTGGAACTCGCGCGGGTCGAAGCGTTCGCCCAGCTCGGCCTGCGCCTTCTCGCGCAGCAGCCGGATCTTGATCTCGCCGACGCGCCAGGCCAGCGTCTGCCCCGGCTGGGCCATGAAGCGCTCGACCTCGGCGGTGGCGTCGGCGGCGGAAATGTCGGCGTTGCCGACCATGTAGTCGATGGCCTGCCTGCGGCTCCAGCCGGCGGCGTTGACGCCGGTGTCGGCGACCAGCCGCACGGTGCGCAGCAGGGTGGTCTGCAGGTAGCCGAGGTGGTCGTAAGGGTCGGCGTACAGGCCCATCTGCTCACCCAGCGATTCGGCATACAGCCCCCAGCCCTCGATGAAGGCGACGTCGCCGCCGAGCCGGCGGAAGCGCGGCAGCGTCGCCAGTTCCTGTTGCAGGCCCAGTTGCAGGTGGTGGCCGGGGATGGCTTCGTGCAGGTACTGCAGCGGCACTGCCCAGCGCTTGCGCGTGGGCAGGTCGGCGGTGTTGACGTAGAGCACGCCGGGTTGCTGGCCGTCCGCGCTCGGTGGCTGGTAACTGGCGGCGCTGCTGGTCAGGGCGCGCCCGGGTTCGACCGGCCGGATTTCCAGCGTGGCCCTGGGTTGGAGCTCGAACAGGCCGGGCAGGGCCGCCTCCACCTGCCGGCCGACCTCGGCATAGCGCGCCAGCAGCGCGGCGTCGTCCTTGAAGGTGAACTGGCGGTCGTTGCGCATCGCGTTGAGTGTCTTGCGCATCGAGCCGCGGATGCGCGCTTCCTTCATCGTCGCGGTGATGCGCTCCTGCAGGCGCTGCACTTCCTGCGTGCCCAGTTCGTGGATTTCCGCCGGCGTGCGCGCCGGCGTGGTCAGGCTGGCGACGCTGTGCGCGTACCACGCCTGGCCGTCGGGCAGTGCGCCGAGCCCGTCGCTGTCGCGGGTGGCCGGCAGGTACTGGGTGGCGATGAAGCCGCGCAGCGAGCGGTAGGCCGGCATCAGCCGGTATTCGATCATCCGCTTGTACTCGGCGCCCAGCCGCGCCTTGTCCTCGTCGGAGAAATCCTCCGGCAGGTTGCGGATCGGCGCCCAGAAGATGCTTTCCTCGGCGGTCGGCTTGATCACCGCGTCCAGCTGCGGCAGCACCTTTTCCATCAGCGCGCGCGGCTGCACCACGCCGGCGGCCATGCCTTCGCGCATGTTGGCGATGGCCTGCTCGAACAGCGGCGGCACCCCCAGCGAGCGCCGCGACCAGTTCTCGTAGTCCCTGACCGTGTTGAACGGCTGCGCGCCGGTACCCGAGCCGAGCACGGCGATGATGCTGGCCAGGTTGTAGTACTGGTTGATCGGCAGCATCCACGACGGGTACTGCTCGGCGGCCAGCGAGATGCGCGCGTCGCGCACGAATATCTCGTAGCTGAGCAGGTCCTGGCCCTGCAGGCCGTCGCTGCCCACCGCCTCGACCTTGCCCAGCCATTCGACCATGAACTCGTGCGCCTGCTGGCGCGAGGCGGCCGACAGGAAGTTGGGCAACTGGTCGTTGAAGCGCGCGTCGCCCTGGAAGGTGGCCTGCAGCGGGTTCAGCCGCATCGAGGCGTCCCAGTATTCGTCGTAGATGCGGTTGAGCTGCGCCGCCTTGTCCTGCTTGACCGGCGGCGGCGCCGGGCGGCTGGCCGCGCGCGGTTGCGCCGTGCGCTGGGTTTTCTTCTTCGCGGCCTCGGCAGGAGCGATGGCCGAGACCATCAGGGCCGTGGCAATGGCGAGCGCAAGCAGGCGTAGCGGGCTGGAGGACATCGAGGATTCCGGAAACGCACAAGCCGGGGAGAGTGCCCGATTACGCCGGGGACGACCAGCGTTGCACCCGCTGTGTTCAGCGCTCGCCGGCGCGGGTGAACGGCACGCTGTCCGGCGCTACCGCGCCGCCGGAGATGATGAAGCTCATCGCCTGGTCCACCGTCCAGTCGGTGGGCGTGAGCAGCTCCACCGGCACGATTTCCAGGTAGCCCGAGGTCGGGTTGGGGGTGGTCGGCACGTACACCGCGGCCAGTTCGCGGCCGGTGCCGTGCTCGCGGATGACGCGGGTGACCAGCCCCACCGACTTCATGTCGCGGTGCGGGAAGTCGATCAGCACCACGCGCTGGGTGCTGCCGGGCTGGGTCTGCAGGATGTCCAGCAGCTTCTTGGCGCTGTCGTAGATGACGCTGGCCAGCGGGATGCGGCGGATCACCGCGCCGAACCAGCGCAGCAGGCGCTGGCCGATCACCCGGCGGCTGAGCACGCCCACCAGCAGGATCACCAGCAGCGTGGCCAGCAGCGCGATGGTGGCCTGCATCCATTCGACCTTGATCCAGCCCAGCGAATCCGGGAACGAGGCGGCGACCCGCTCGGACAACGGCACCACCAGCGGGCTGCTGATGCCCGACAGCAGCACGAACACGAACTTGATGACCACCCAGGTCAGCCAGATCGGAAGCAGGGTCAGCAGGCCGGTCAGGAACAGGCGTTGCAGCGAAGGCCGGGACGCGGCAGGGGTATCGGGCGACATGGGCGGATTGTAGCGGTGCAGCATGGCGCCACACAGGCCGGCCGGGTGCCGGCGTGTTGGCGGCATCTGCTGCGTTGGCTATCGTTCATCGCTCGATTGCGCCAGATGGACGGCTCCGGAATGCGGGACACCATGAAACATCAGGGAAGCAGGGCGGTGGGAAAGGCGTTGTTGCGGGTGGCCGGGGGATTGGCGGGTTTGCTGTTGGTGGCAGCGGTGGTGCTGCTGGCCTCGTGGCTGTGGCCGGTGCCGGCGGTGCAGAAGCGCGCGCTGGCTGCATTGGAGGCGCCGCAGGAGCGTCCCGGCAGCAATGCCTACGCCACGCTGGCGCTGCTGGGCGTGGAGGGGCTGACACCGGAGCAGCGGCAGGCGCGGGTCGATGCGCATGCCCGGGCGTTCGAGCGGTGGTATGTCGCCGAATACGTCCCTCGTTTCAACGCCATCAGCATGGGCACGATGGATGAAGAGGCGGTGGCATTGCCGCCGCCTCTGCTGGCCGCAGGCGAAGCCCCGCCTGTCGCCAGCCCGGTACTGTGCAGTTTCGGCCAGGCCGCCGAGTGCCTGGGGCGGGTGCGCCGGCAACCGCAGGCCGTGGCCTCGGCCTTGGTCCCGCAGGCCGCCGTGTTGGCGCAGATGGACGAAATGGCGGTGCATGGCCATTACCACTCGCCGCTGACGCAGGGCGAAATGACGCCGTGGCCGGCGATGGGTCCCCTGCAGGTGCCGCTGGGCGCGCATGCGCTCGCCCACGTGCGGGGCGACAGCCCGCGCGCACTGGCCGGGCTGTGCCGTGACGCCGGCAGCGGCCGCATGTTGATGGCGCACGGCGACAACCTGCTGACGACGATGGTGGGCAACGCCATGCTGGTGGCGAATGAAGCGCTGTTCGCGGCGGTGCTGGCCGAACTGCCGCTGGATGCGCCGTTGCCGGCGGCCTGCGCCACGGCTTTTGCGCCGCTGTCGCCCGACGAGGCCGGCATCTGCAATGGCATGCGCGGCGAGTTCGCGATGCAGCGTGGCCTGGCCACGCTGATGGACAGGAAGATCCAGGACACCCAGCGTCTGGGGGTGCTGTTCTACAGCGGCAGGAAGACCCTCGCGCGTACTGCCGGGACGCTGGGCGATGCCTGTCTGCCGGAGGCGCGGCAGGCCATTGCCGAGGATCGCCGGTTGCCCGCACCGCCTGCCCGGGTCCTGGCGTGGTGGCGGCCGGAATGCCTGACCAATTCCATTGGTTGCATCCTGGGCGACATCGCCGCTCCCGCCTACGGCGGATACGCCCACCGGCAGCAGGACACCGCGGCGCAGGTGCGCCTGTTGGGTGCCGTGCTGTGGCTGCGCGAGCATGCGGCGCGGGATGCGGCCACGCCCTTGGCCGAACGGCTGGACGGCCTGCCGGCCGAACTGCGCAGCGCGCACCGGCCGATCACCGTGTCCGCCGACGGCACCGCGCTGGAAACCCCGTCCTACACCCGGCGGAACGGCGTGGAGAGGCTGCGGGTGCCATTGCCGCAGGCCATGCTCGCCCGCTGATGCCCCCGTCGCTTACGGTTCCTGCTTCGGGTTCGCGCGCGCTTCCGGCTTGAGCCGCACGTAGACCTGCTTGCGCACGCGGGCGACCACCTCGCCCTGCGCATCGAGGATGTCGTTCTCGAACCAGCGCAGGTATTTCCCGCCGCTGGCGGTGGCGGCGCGGACTTCGTCGAGCAGGGCGTCGTCGAGCCGGAACTCGGTGGCGACCACGCCCTTGCCCGGCTTGACGAACTCGATGTCGCCGGCCTTGTCCCAGACGTAGTAGTCGCGCCCGAGGTTGTGCAGCAGGCACAGCATCCAGAACGGGTCGGTCATGGCGAACAGGCTGCCGCCGAAATGGGTGCCCACGTAGTTCATGTTCCACGGCCGCTGCCGCAGCTCGACGCGCACGTGGCGGTAGTCGGGGCGGATGGCGGTGACGTGGATGCCGGCCATCAGGAACGGCGGCCACAGGTTGATGCCGTGGCGGAAGGTGCTGGCTTTCATCGGCGAGGCAGGCGGAAGGATGGAGCGAAGCTTAGCATTCGCCCCCGTATGGTGTGGCCGGTACGGTCTGCGCGGGTGCGCAGCGATAGCCGTCCCGGCCAGCCTTCTTGGCCTCGTACAGGGCGGCATCGGCCGCTTCGTACAACTGCGAGGGCGTGCTGTCCGGGTCCGGCACGCGGGTGCACACCCCGGCGCTGATGCTGGCCCGGGCCAGCTGACCGTGGCCGGCGGGGATGCCCATGCGGCGCACCTGCATGAGCAGCTCTTCGAGCAGCCGCGCGGCGCCTGCCTGCGGCGTGTCCGGCAGGATCAGGGCGAATTCGTCGCCGCCGAAGCGTGCGGCCAGGTCGCGCGGGCGCCGCGCCAGGCTGTCGAGCGTGCGCGCCAGCTGCCGCAGCAACTGGTCGCCGGTGCGGTGGCCATAGGTGTCGTTGCAGTGCTTGAAGTGGTCCAGGTCGACCAGCACCAGGCTCAGGGGACGGCCGCTGCGGCGGGCGGCGTCATGCTCCTGTTGCAGCGTCCGCTCGAAGCGCATGCGGTTGCCCAGGCCGGTGAGCGGGTCGCGGTTGGCCAGCCGGCGCCAGTAGCGCAGCTGCCAGACGCCCGAGGCCAGCAGCAGGGCGGCGATGCCGACCAGGGCCGCGACCGGCGCGA
Source organism: Stenotrophomonas daejeonensis (assembly GCF_001431505.1). Lineage (GTDB taxonomy): Bacteria > Pseudomonadota > Gammaproteobacteria > Xanthomonadales > Xanthomonadaceae > Stenotrophomonas > Stenotrophomonas daejeonensis. The sequence continues at coordinate 7,366 of NZ_LDJP01000038.1, read as the reverse complement.
ACCACAACTGGAAGCCGCGCAGCAGCACCATGCCGAGCAGCAGCGGGGCCGGAAGCGCGAGCAGGGCCGCCAGCCACTGCGGCAGCGGCAGGGCCAGCAGCAGCGCGCACAGCAGGACCAGCAGGACGACGAGGCCGGCCTGCGCGTCCGGCTGCAATGGCAGCAGAGCGTGGCCGCCGAGCAGCGTCGAGGCGACGTTGGCCTGGTATTCGCTGCCGCTCATCCAGTGTTCGTTCGAGGTGGGCGTGAGCAGCCGCGGGGCAATGCCGCTGGCGGTCATGCCGACGATCACCCACCGCCCGCGCAGCAGTTGCGGCGGCACCTTGCCCTCCAGCACGTCGATGTAGGACAGCTGCGGGAAGGTGCCGGGCGGGCCGGCGAAGCGCAGGCGCACGTAGTTGTTGCGGCGCCACTGGTACGGCGAGGGTGTGGCGGCGTCCGGGTCGGACAGGCCGGGCAGGGGCCCGCCGGTGTCGGCCAGTACCAGCCCCAGCGCCGGCCAGTAGGCCGAGCCGACGCCGGCCTTCAGGTACAGGCCGCGGGCGATGCCGTCGCCGTCGATCTCGATGTCGGTATGGGCCAGGGTCGCGGCGGCCTCGGCGATGGCCGGCACCGGCAACAGTTCCACCGGCACCGCCTCGTCGCCGGTGGTGGCCGCCAGCACCGGCAGCACCACCTTGCCGCTGCGCGCGATGGCCGCGGCCAGTTCGCGGTCCTGCCGCGCGTCCTTGCGGTCCGGCTCGGGGAACAGCAGGTCGAGCGCGATGCGGTGGACGCCGGCCTGTTCCAACTGCTCGATCAGGCGGGCGTGGGTGCTGCGCGGCCACGGCCATTGCCCGAGCTGCTGCAGGCTGCGCTCGTCGATGGCGACGATGGCGAGGCGGGCGTCGGGCGGGTAGTCCCAGCCGCCGACCAGCCGGTCGTAGACGCCCTCGTCCGCCTGCCAGAACAGCCGGGCATGGCTGGCCCAGCCGCTCAACGCGGCGAGCACGGTGGCGAACAGCAGCCAGCGGTAACCGCGGCGGAGGTGGCGTGCCTTCACAGCGCCAGCAGCAACAGCGCGGCGGCGCCGTAGCAGAGCCTGCAGGGCAATTGCAGTTGCTGGACCGGCGAATAGGGGCCGGCATAGCCGTCGTCATCGATGTAGCGCACGCGCATGAACAGCGTGCCGCCGCGCCACGGCTGCTTCAGGCTGACCTCGGGGGCAGCCAGCTCGCGGTCCAGCAGGGGCTGGCTGAAGTCGTCGCGGCGGTCGATCTGCACGTGGTAGCGCTGGCCGGGCAGGCCGGCCTGCCAGCGCAGGGTCAGTTGGCCCCGCGCGCTTTGCGGGGATTGCCATTGCGGGTCCACCGGGGCGTCGCTGATGTGCAGCGGCAGGGGCTGGCCGTACGCGCCGGTGCGGCCCCGCGCATCGCGCGAGGCCACGCGCCAGTAGTAGTCGCCGGCCGGCAGGTCGGTGGCCGCGCGCAGGCGGTTGCCGGTGCCGGCCTGCTCCAGCAGCGGCTGCCGGAACTGCGGCGCGCGCGCGACCTGCAGCACGCTGCCGCTGGCGCCGGGGACCACGGCCCATTCGAAGCGGGGGCGGGCCTGCTGCAGGTGTTGCCCATGCAGCGGCCACAGGGTGACCGGCGGCGGCAGGGTATCGGCCACTTCGAAATCGTGTTCGGCGTCATGGCCTTCGATGCCCTCGGCGGTGACCGCGCGCACCAGCAGGCGCAACCGGCCGGGCGGCAGGGCGTCGATCTGCACCCGCGGCTCGTCGACGTTGCGGGCGAACAGCAGGATTTCCGGGGTGTCGGCGCGCACCACCTCCACCCGGTAGCCGCCGCTGGCCTCGGGCAGCGCCTGCCAATCGGCGAGCAGCGGCAGCGGTTCCACGCGCAGGGTGGCCGGCTCCAGGTGCGGCGCGGGGGGCAGCGCCTGCATGGGCAGGTCGCGCCCGGCGGTGCTGGCTGCGGCCTGGCCGGCGGCGACCAGCCGCTGGCCGCGCGGGTTGCCCACCTGCACCCGGCCCTGGACGACCTCGGTGGCCGCGGCAGGGCCGTCGCCACCGGCGCTGACCCGGAACACGGTGCCGCGCACGCTGCTGGTGGCGGTGGGGGCGGTGATGATGTAGCGCGAGGCCGGCCCGCGCGCCGGCGTCACCCGGTTGCTGCTGCGCCCGCGTTGCAGGCGCAGCCGGGTGTCGACCATGCCGGTGGCGCCGTAGCTGCTGAGCTGGTCCAGGCGCAGCTGCGAGTTCTCGCGCAGTTGCAGGTGCGAATCGTCGGCGAAGGCCAGGGTGATGCTGGCATCGCTGCCGGTGCTGACCTCGCTGCCGATCTGCAGTTGCATGCCCTGCCGCGCGGGCTGGCCGTGGCCGTTGCCATCGACGACCTGCACCGGCCCGCGCACGGCCAGCACCCGGGCCGGCGCCGGTTCCACCCGCAGCCAGGCGATGGGGAAGCGCAGCACCTGCCCGGTGGGCAGCCGGTAGGGATCGGCGACGACGTTGTACGACTGCAGTTCCTGCCAGGAAATGCTCGGTTTCAGGTAGCGTGTGCCCAAATCCCACAGGGTGTCGCCGGGGCGGGCGTGGTAGGTCCAGTCCTGGGCCGCGGCGCTGCCGGCGCAGGCCAGCGACAGCGCGGCCAGCACGATCCGCAACAAGGTGGTCAGGCGCAGTGCGCGCGGGGTGGGCAAGCTCACGGGTACCGGGGTCCTGGCAGGCGTGGGGCGGCGGCGCCTCGGGTCACCATGACGGTTGCGGCGCGTCCATCGAAATGACGGACGTCACATTATGCCGGGCCCGGCGGGGCGGGCCCAATGGTGGGTGCAGCGGTGGTGCAGCCCGGGTGGGCTCAGAACAGCAGCGATGCCATGCGGCGGCGGTAGCGGCCGACCAGGTCCTCGTCCTCGATGACGCGGAAGGCGTCGATCAGGGCCTTGCGCGGCAGCCCTTCGCCGAAGTTGCGGTCGCTGCGCAGCATCTCGATGAACTGCTCCAGCGCGGCCTCGTCCTCGCCGCCCAGCAGGTGGTGGATGCCGAGCAGGTGGCGGGCCTCCAGGTCGTTGCCGTCGGCCTGCACCCGCGCGGCCAGCGCATCGGCGGCCGGGGCGCCTTGCAGGGCGTTGCCGAAGTCCAGCCGCGCGCGGGCACGGATGGCGCGGTCGTCGGTGGACAGGTTGGCCGGCAGTGCGTCCAGCAGCGGGCCGGCTTCGGCGGTGGCACCGGTCTTGATCAGGGCCAGCGCCAGGTCGAGCTTGAGCTCGTCCTTGTCCGGCTCGGCGGCGATGGCCTCGCGCAAGGCGGCGACCTGGGCCTGTGGGTCCAGCGGCACCGGTTCGGCCTCGGCGGCGTCGGCGGGCGCCTCCAGCGGGGTGACGCCGTGCTGGGCGAGGAACTCGCGCAACTGGCCTTCCGGCAGCGCGCCGGGGAAGCCATCGACGATCTGCCCGCCCTTGACCAGGAACACGGTCGGCACCGAGCGGATCTGGAACGCGGCGGCGATCTGCTGCTCCTTGTCCACGTCGACCTTGGCCAGCTCGAACGCGCCGTGGTATTCGCCGGCCAGCTTCTCCAGGAGCGGCCCCAGGGTCTTGCACGGCCCGCACCAGGTCGCCCAGAAGTCCACCAGCACCGGGGTTTCCAGCGATTTTTGCAGGACTTCGGTCTCGAAGGTCTCGGTGGTGGCGTCGAAGACGTGGGGCAGGTCGGACATGGGGCAGGCTCGCAGGAAGAAGTCAGGGCCGAGATGGTGGCGGGGGCGATGCTTCTCAAGCCGGCGGGGAGGTGCGCGCGGACACGACAGTCGCGACAATGCCGGGTTCTGGACTGCAATGGATGACCACGGCGTGGCGATGAACTTCAGGGGCGTGGTGCGCTGGTCGGGATTGGCGGCGGCGCTGGCATGGTTGGCGGCGGTGGTCGGGTTCGGTGCGCGCCTGCCCGGCTACGACCAGATGCGGCACCCGGTGGCGTTGCTCGGTGCGCACGGCGTGCCCGGGGCCATGCCGTTCAACCTGCTCGGCTTCATGCTGCCGGGCGTGCTGGCCGTGGTGACGGTGTCGGGGCTGGCGCGGCGCCTGCCTCCCGGGGCCGGTTGGCCGTTGCGGCTCGGCGTGCAGATGCAGATGGTCGCGGCGCTCGCCTTCATCGGCATGGGGCTGCTGCCACTGGATGCCGGCGACGTGGACGGCCCGGCCAGCGGGCTGCATGCCAGCATGTGGATGCTGTGGGCACAGGCGTTCATGCTCGGCGCGATGCTGCTGTCGTGGGGGCGGCAATCGGGATGGCGGCGCGTCGCCATCCCCGGGTGGCTGGTGGGCATGCTGGTGTTCGTCCTCGGTTTCGTGCTGGGCGGCCCGTTCGCGCAGCGCCTGTTGTTCCTGCTGTGGGGGCTGTGGCTGGCGCTGTTGCCGGTCGGGCGGGGCGAGTAGGAGACGGGCGTCGGACACGGTCCCCGGCACCCGGCAAGGCAATGGGCCGGCCGGCCCGGAACCGGGGCAGGTGGAGACGCCTGCTGCACTGCGGTACCCTTTGCGGCTTTGCCGTCGCCCAGCTTTAGCCATGCCCAGCGTCGAGAACACAGCCTACGACCCCCAGCAGGTCGAAACCGCCGCCCAGCAGTACTGGGACGCCACCCGTGCCTTCGAGGTCGACGAGACCTCGGACAAGCCCAAGTACTACTGCCTGTCGATGCTGCCGTACCCGTCCGGGGCGCTGCACATGGGTCACGTGCGCAACTACACCATCGGCGACGTCATCAGCCGCTACAAGCGCATGACCGGGCACAACGTGCTGCAGCCGATGGGCTGGGATGCCTTCGGCCTGCCGGCCGAGAACGCGGCGATCAAGAACAACACCGCGCCGGCCAAGTGGACCTACGCCAACATCGACCACATGCGCAGCCAGCTCAAGTCGCTGGGCTACGCCATCGACTGGTCGCGCGAATTCGCCACCTGCACACCCGAGTACTACGTGCACGAGCAGCGCATGTTCACCCGGCTGATGCGCAAGGGCCTGGCCTACCGCCGCAACGCGGTGGTGAACTGGGACCCGGTGGACCAGACCGTGCTGGCCAACGAACAGGTCATCGACGGCCGCGGTTGGCGCTCCGGCGCGCTGGTGGAGAAGCGCGAGATCCCGCAGTGGTTCCTGCGCATCACCGACTACGCGCAGGAACTGCTGGACGGGCTGGACGAACTGGACGGCTGGCCGGATTCGGTCAAGACCATGCAGCGCAACTGGATCGGCCGCTCGGAAGGGCTGGAGATCCAGTTCGACGTGCGCGACGCCGACGGCGCCGCGCTGGACCCGCTGCGCGTGTTCACCACCCGCCCGGACACGGTGATGGGCGTGAGCTTCGTCTCCATCGCCGGCGAACACCCGCTGGCGCAGCATGCGGCGAAGAACAACCCGGCGCTGGCCGAGCTGCTGGCCGAGCTGAAGCAGGGCGGCGTCTCCGAGGCCGAGCTGGAGACCCAGGAAAAGCGCGGCATGGACACCGGCCTGAAGGCCATCCACCCGATCAGCGGCGAGCAGGTGCCGATCTGGGTCGCCAACTTCGTGCTGATGGGCTACGGCACCGGTGCGGTGATGGCGGTGCCCGGCCACGACCAGCGCGATTTCGAATTTGCCACCAAGTACGGCCTGCCGAAGAAGCAGGTCATCGCGCTGAAGCACCCGAAGAACGACGACGAGCGCACTTACGACCCGGACCGCTGGCAGGACTGGTATGGCGACAAGAGCCGCGAGATCGAGCTGGTCAACTCGGCCGAATTCGACGGGCTGGATTTCCAGGGTGCGTTCGAGGCATTGGCCGAGCGTTTCGAGCGCAAGGCCCAGGGCCAGCGCCGCGTGAACTACCGCCTGCGCGACTGGGGCGTGAGCCGCCAGCGCTACTGGGGCTGCCCGATCCCGGTGATCTACTGCGGCCAGTGCGGCGCGGTGCCGGTGCCGGAAGAGCAGTTGCCGGTGCTGCTGCCGGAGGACGTGCAGTTCACCGGCACCGGTTCGCCGATCAAGGCCGACCCGGAATGGCGCAAGTGCGCCTGCCCCGAATGCGGCGCCGATGCCGAGCGCGAGACCGACACCTTCGACACCTTCATGGAGTCGAGCTGGTACTACGCCCGCTACACCTCGCCGGGCGCGCGCGAGGCGGTGGACAAGCGCGGCAACTACTGGCTGCCGGTGGACCAGTACATCGGCGGCATCGAGCACGCCATCCTGCACCTGATGTACTTCCGTTTCTTCCACAAGCTGCTGCGCGACGCACGCATGGTGGACAGCAACGAGCCGGCGAAGAACCTGCTGTGTCAGGGCATGGTGATCGCCGAGACCTTCTACCGCCAGAACGCCGACGGCTCGAAGGACTGGTTCAACCCGGCCGACGTGGACGTGGTGCGCGACGAGCGCGGCCGCATCACCGGCGCCACCCTGCGCGGCGATGGGCAGCCGGTGGTGATCGGCGGCACCGAGAAGATGTCCAAGTCCAAGAACAACGGCGTCGATCCGCAGGCGATGGTCGCCAAGTACGGCGCCGACACCGTGCGCCTGTTCTCGATGTTCGCCGCGCCGCCGGAGCAGTCGCTGGAGTGGAACGAGGCCGGCGTCGATGGCATGGCGCGCTTCCTGCGCCGGCTGTGGGCGATGGTGCAGAAGCACGCCGCCGAGGGCAGCGCCCCGGTGCTGGACGTGGCGGCATTGAGCGCCGAGCAGAAGGCGATTCGCCGCAAGACCCACGAAACCATCGGCAAGGTCGGCGACGACTACGGCCGCCGCCACGCCTTCAACACCGCCATCGCCGCGGTGATGGAACTGCTGAACGTGCTGGCCAAGTTCGACGACGCCGGCGCGCAGGGTCGCGCGGTGCGGCAGGAAGCGCTGCAGGCCGCGGTGCTGCTGCTGAACCCGATCACCCCGCATGCCTGCCATGCGATGTGGCAGTTGCTGGGCCACGGCGAGACGCTGCTGGAGGACCAGCCGTTCCCGCAGGTGGACGCATCGGCGCTGGTGCGCGACGCGTTGACGCTGGCGGTGCAGGTCAACGGCAAGCTGCGCGGCACCATCGAGGTCGCCGCCGACGCGGCGCGCGAGCAGATCGAGGCACTGGCCCAGGCCGAGCCGAACACGGCCAAGTTCCTCGAAGGGCTGGCCATCCGCAAGGTCATCATCGTGCCGGGCAAGATCGTGAATATTGTTGCGGGGTGATTGGCTTTTCTCCTTCTCCCTGCGGGAGAAGGTGCCCGAAGGGCGGATGAGGGTACGGGCGAAGCCTCGAGCAGCCAGGCATGATGAGGGCTTCGCCCAGAACGCTCACCCCGCCCCGCGCCCCGGCCCACGCCAGCGGCGTGGGCGCTCCAAGGCACGCGCGCCAGTGGCGCG
>NZ_LDJP01000037.1 GCF_001431505.1 Stenotrophomonas daejeonensis | reverse complement strand
ACCCATGAGCATCCCCGCCCCCCGCCAGACCAGCACCCTCGCCGTCATCGCCCTGGTCGCCGGCATCCTCGGCTGGACCCTGCTGCCGTTCCTGGGCAGCCTCGGCGGCATCATCTTCGGCCACATGGCACGCGGGGAAATCCGCCGCAGTCACGGCCAGCTCGACGGCGACGGCCTGGCCGTCACCGGCCTGGTGCTGGGCTGGATCAACGTCGGCCTGTGGATCGTCGGCATCATCGCCTTCATCATGTTCTTCGGCGGCCTGGCCTGGTTGGCCGCAGTCAATTCCTGATCCTGCATGTACCCACTCGCCCGTCCCTTCCTGTTCACCCTCGACGCCGAGCGCGCGCACGGCCTGGGCCTCGGCGCGCTCGACCTGGCCTGGCGCACCGGCACCACGCCGCTGCTGGCCGGCAGGGTCGAGGCGCTGCCGACCAAACTGCTGGGGCTGGAATTCCCCAACCCGGTCGGGCTGGCCGCGGGGCTGGACAAGAACGGCGAGCACATCGACGCCCTGTTCGCGCTGGGCTTCGGCTTCGTCGAGATCGGCACCATCACCCCGCGGCCGCAGGCCGGCAACCCGAAGCCGCGGATGTTCCGGCTGCCGCAGCACCTGGCCATCATCAACCGCATGGGCTTCAACAACGCCGGCGTCGATGCGCTGGTGAAGAACGTTGGGCACAGCCGGCACCGCAAGGGCCCGCTGGGCATCAACATCGGCAAGAACAAGGACACGCCCAACGAGGAAGCGCTGTCCGACTACCTGCACTGCATGGAGCGGGTATATCCGCTGGCCGACTACATCACCGTCAACATCTCCTCGCCCAACACCGCCGGCCTGCGCGAACTGCAGGAGGAACAGGCGCTGCGGCGGCTGGTTGCCGGCCTGCGCGAGGCGCAGGAGCGGCTGGCCGGCGTGCACGGCCGGCGCGTGCCGATGCTGGTCAAGATCGCCCCGGACCTGAATGAAAACGACATCGACGCCGCCGCACGCGTACTCGCCGAGCTGGACGTGGACGGCGTGATCGCCACCAACACCACCATCAACCGCGACGGCGTGGAGAGCCACCCGCACGCGACGCAGGCCGGCGGTCTGTCCGGCGCGCCGCTGATGCCGCAGTCCACCTTCGTCCTGCGTCGGCTGCGCGCGCGCCTGCCCGAGCGCATCCCGCTGGTCGGCGTCGGCGGCATCCAGTCCGGCGCCGACGCGGTGGCCAAGATGGCCGCCGGCGCATCGCTGGTGCAGTGCTACAGCGGGCTGATCTACCGTGGCCCGGCGCTGGTCGGCGAATGCGTGGAAGCCATCCGCCGCCGTCGCGAGGCGCCCTCGCCTGGAGCCGTCGCCCCGCTATGACCAGCACCGGGCCTTGGTGGCTGGCCGAAAACGCATCACTGCAAGCGCTCAACACCTTCCACGTCACCGCCCATGCACCGCGCCTGCTGCACGTGGCCGACCCGGAGGCATTGCCCGAGGCACTGGCCGCCGCCGGCGACGGCCCGCTGCTGGTGCTGGGCAGCGGCAGCAACGTGCTGCTCGCCGCCGACCCGGAAGGCAGCGTGCTGTGCTTCGAGAACCGCGACATCGGCATCCTCGAACACCGCACCGACCACGCCATCGTCCGCGCCGGCGCCGGTACGTCGTGGCACGAACTGGTGACCTGGTCGCTGGGCGAAGGCCTGTCCGGGCTGGAGAACCTGGCGCTGATCCCCGGCACCGTCGGCGCCGCGCCGATCCAGAACATCGGTGCCTATGGCGCGCAGGTCGGCGAGTTCATCCACCTGGTCGAAGCCTGGGACACGCAGGCGCGCGGCTGGGTGCGGCTGGAGCGCGACGCCTGCCGTTTCGGCTACCGCGACAGCCTGTTCAAGCACGAACCGGACCGCTACCTGATCACCGCCGTGCAGCTGCGGCTGCCGCTGCTGCACGAGCTGCGCCTGGGCTACGCCGGCATCGGCGAGGAATTGCAGCGGATGGGCGTGGAACTGCCGGTGGCCGCCGACGTCGCCAATGCGGTCATCGCCATCCGCCGCCGCAAGCTGCCCGACCCGGACGTGCTGGGCAATGCCGGCAGCTTCTTCAAGAACCCGCAACTGCCGGCTGCGCAGGTCGAGGCACTGCTGCAGGAGCACCCTGCCCTGCCGGTGTTCGCCACCGACGATCCGGGCCAGCGCAAGGTCTCGGCCGCCTGGCTGATCGAGGCCTGTGGCTGGAAGGGTCATCGCGCCCCCAGCGATGCCGGCGTCGCGCCCAGCCACGCGCTGGTACTGGTCAACCACGGCCAGGCCAGCGGTGCCGACCTGCTGGACCTGGCGCGGCGGATCTCCGCCTCGGTGCAGGAAAGGTTCGGCGTGCCGCTGGAACCGGAGCCGCGACTGGTCGGCGCGCGCTGGTGACCACCCGGCAGGAAAAACAGATGGCGGCGCCGCTGCGCGCCGCGCTGTTGATGCTGGCCAGCACGATGGCCTTCGGCCTGATGGCGGTGACGATCCGCCTGGCCACCGCCCATGTGCCGACCCAGGAAGTGGCGTTCTTCCGCAACGCCTTTGGCCTGCTGGCGCTGCTGCCGATGCTGATGCGTCCCGGCCGGTCGCCATTGCGGACCCAGCAGTTGCCACGTTACTTCCTGCGCAGCGCCATCGGCCTGGGCTCGATGCTGTGCGGCTTCTGGGCAGTCGGCCACCTGCCGCTGTCACAGGCGGTATCGCTGTCCTATTCCACGCCCCTGTTCGTGACCATCGCCGCCGTGCTGTGGCTGGGCGAGACGGTCCGCATCCGTCGCTGGGCGGCGGTGATCGTCGGCTTCATCGGCGTGCTGGTGATCGTGCGACCGGGCCACCACGGCTTCGAGCCGGGCACCCTGATCGCGGTGCTGGCGGCCGTGCTCAGCGCGCTGGTCGCCATCCAGATCAAGCAGCTCACCCGCGTCGATGGCGCCGACATCGTGGTGTTCTACACCTATGTGTTCTGGGTACCGCTGTCACTGGTGCCGGCCCTGTTCGTGTGGGCCTGGCCGACCGGCGTCGCCTGGCTGTGGCTGGTGGCCACCGGCATCTTCGGTACCGCCGGACAACTGCTGTGGACCCGCGCGCTGCGCCTGGGCGAGGTCTCCGCACTGACCCCGATCAGCTTCATGCAGCTGCCGCTGGTGGCTCTTTGTGGCTGGCTGCTGTTCGGCGAGACCCTGGACCGCTGGACCCTGCTGGGCGCGGCCATCATCCTCGCCGCCAACGCCTACATCGCCCACCGCGAGGCGGTGCTGGCGCGCCGTACCGCCACCCAGTCGCCCAGCGCCGCCGCCAAGCCCACCGAATGAGCCCTACAACAGCAGCGCCAGCAGCGGTGCCGCAGCGACGTTGACCAGGCCGGCCATCACCATCACCAGCCCGGCGATGGCGCCTTCGCTCTCCCCCAGCTCGCGCGCCTTGGACACGCCCATGCCGTGCGCGCCCATGCCGAACAGCGCACCACGCGCCATCGCGCTGCGTACCGGCAGCACCTTGAGCAGCAGTTGCCCGAACAGGGAGCCGCAGATGCCGGTGATCATCACGAACACAGCGGTCAACTCGGGGATGCCGCCGATGCGGCCGGACACGTCCATCGCGAACGGCGTGGTGATCGAACGCGGCGCCAGGCTCAGCCGCAGTTCCGGCGACAGGTGCAGGGCGGTGGCCATCCACCATGCGGCGGTGATGGCGATGCCACTGCCCACCAGCACCCCGGCACCGAGAACCTTCCAGTGCCGTGCGATCAAGGCCCGCTGCGCGTGAATGGGCACCGCGAAAGCCACCGTCGCCGGACCCAGCATCGCCATCAGCCAATGGGTACCGCGCAGGTAGTCGTGGTAACTGGCGTGCAGCACCGAGGCCAGCGCCAGCAGCGCCAATGGCGCGACGATCAGCGGCGATGCCCATGCCCGACCGCTGCGCAGGTACAGCTGCTTGGCGCCAAGGTAGGCCATGATCGTCGCCACGGCCCAGAACACCGGCCACAGCCACTGCGCCAAGTGCGCAAACCCAGGGTCAGTGTTCATCCCGCTGGCTCCTGCGCAACAACAGTTCCACCGTCATCGCCGTAGCCGCCATCACCAGCAGCGTGCCGCCGACCACCACTGCCAGCAGCTTCAGGCCCAGCCAGCCGAACATCTGCCGGTTGTCGAGCAGGATCATCGCGGCCGGTACGAAGAACAGCAGCATCTCGGCCAGCAGCCAGCGCGCGCCACCGTTGAGGGTACGCGGTGACAACCAGCCCTGGCCGAAGGCGAGCAACAGCACGCACAAGCCGACGATGCCGCCCGGCACCGGTACGCCCCACTGCCGCACCAGGGCATCGGCCAGCAACCAGACCCCGACCAGCGCCAGGATCTGCAGCACGCGGCTGCGCCGGAAGCCACGCCGCAGGCCTGCCCGGTGACGGCGCAGGGAAACAAGGAAGGTATCCATGCCTTCTGTGTACGCCTGCCCATTGCATAATTAAAATGAATTGATTGAATCCAATAAATTCCAATCAAGAATGGATATTCGCCAACTCCGGATGCTGGTCGAAGTGGTCCGGCGGGACGGTTTCTCCGCCGCGGCCGAGACCTTGTTCGCCACCCAGCCCACGGTCAGCAAGGCCATCCGCCAGCTGGAAGAGGAGCTGGGTGAAACCCTGCTGGAGCGCTCCCGCCACGGCGTGCGGCTGACGCCCGCCGGGCAGATCGTCTACCGACGCGCCCTGGCCCTGCTCGGCGAGCGCGAGGACATGCTGCGCGAACTGGAAGAACTGCGCGGCCTGCAACGAGGCGCGCTTCACCTGGGCCTGGCCTCGCTGGGCAGCGACGTGTTGTTCGCGCCGGTGCTTGCACGCTTCCGCCAGCAGTACCCGCAGATCGAACTGCACGTGCAGCAGCGAGGCAGCGAGGCCCTGGAGGAAAGCCTGCGCGCCGGTGAGATCGAGCTGGCCGCCAGCCTGCTGCCCGTGGCCGACGACCTGGAATGGCAGGCCGTGCGCACCGAGCCGCTGGTCGCGCTGCTGCCGCAGGCGCACCCGCTGGCACGGCGGCCGTCGCTGCAGTTGCAGGACCTGGCGCAGGTGCCGTTCGTGCTGTTCGAAAAGGGCTTCATGCTCAACCGCCGCATCGCCCAGGCCTGCCTGGCGCACGGCTTCACGCCACGCGAGGCCACCCGCAGCGGCCAACCGGATTTCATCATCGCCCTGGTCGCCGCCGGCCTGGGCGTGGCCCTGCTGCCGCGCATGATCGCCGTGGCCCGGCCACGCCCGGACGTGGCCATCGTGCCGCTGGACGCGCCCGAACTGGACTGGAAGATGGCCCTGACCTGGCGCCGCGGCGGTTACCTGTCCGCCGCCGCCCAGGCCTGGTTGCAGCTGGTCGCCGAACTCGCCCAGGAAGCCGGGCCCGGCTGATGCGACGAGGCGGTGCCCGCACCGCATGGATTACCACGATGCCGCGACGCTCTCCGCGCGCACCCCGCGCGGGTCAGGCGACGCGTGTGCGGGCATCGAGACGGCTGTGCTTCGCACTGCACGGGCTGGGCATCGCCTACCTGCCAGACTTCGCCATCCGCGAGCCGCTGTCCGACGGACGCCTGCTGCCGTTGCTGGAAGACGCCATCGGCGCCACCGGCGTGTTCCACATCCTCTGGCCGGCCAGCAAGCACCCCTCGCCGAAGCGGCGGGCACTGGTCGACTTCCTGAGCGAGCGGGTGTTCCCGGACAATCCGCAGACAGCGCGGCAATAGCGGGTAAATGCAACCGTCGCTGCTGCCGGCAACCAGGGACAGCGCGACGCACGGCGGCAATGGCCGTCAGAGATAGCGGACCACCATCGCGCCAAATACGCGGCACAACAACACGGTCATCGCAAAGGCGGCCGCGAAGGAAAACAGCCAGTTCGTCTCGGCCTGGAGCAACCGCTTGCCTTCTTCGTCGAGCAGCCCGGCGTCGCGCCGCCGCATCTGGCGTGACAGCAGCAGCATGGAAAGCAACAGGAGCAGGACCAGCGGCACCCAGGCGAACAGCAGGGTCGCAAGGCTCCCTGCCGACGCCCATCCGGCGCTGTACCGTGCCAGGAAGCCGCTGATGGCCACCTGGTTCCCGAAGGGCAGGAACACATGCAGCAACGTCGCCATGCCGATGACCCGCAGGACGCCATGGCGCAGGCGCAACCCCCACGGCCAGTGCACGGCCGGCGGCGGCAGTGCCCACGCGGCCTTCGACGGGAACGCGGTATCGACGGGGTGCATGCCGTCGGCAGCGCGCTTGCGGTCCTGATGCCAGAACTGGCGATAGAGCGCGCGATGCAGCGCGAGGAACATGCAGGTCGCCATGAAGAAGACCAGCACGATATTGAAGGCAACCGCCCCGGCATCACGATCGGTTGCCCCCCGCAGCAACGCGACGCCGATCCAGCCACCGAACAGCAGCGTCCATCCGCCCAGGAACATCCCCACGATGACCAGCCAACGTCGCCATTTCGGCCCACGCTGCCAGATGCGCAGGTGGTCTTCCTGCACGCCCGTGCCCCGTTTTTCGTCCATCGCGCCTTCCTCGTGCGTGCCCCTGTCGCCTGCCCGCCCCCGCCGTTCCGGACGGAGGCGCAGGATAGCCATGCCGCGTCACGGCACACAAACGGGAACGGGCATCGACCTATCGCCAATGCCCGCCCGATTCACCCCACCAGTGCCCCGATCAACGCGGCTTCGCGCGGTTCACTCCCACTCGATCGTCGCCGGCGGCTTGCCGCTGATGTCGTAAACCACGCGCGAGACACCGCGCAGTTCATTGATGATGCGATTGCTGACCTTGCCGAGGAAGTCGTACGGCAGGTGCGCCCAGTGCGCGGTCATGAAGTCGATGGTTTCCACTGCGCGCAGTGCGATTACCCATTCGTAGGCGCGGGCGTCGCCGACCACGCCTACCGACTTCACCGGCAGGAACACCGCGAACGCCTGCGAGGTCTTGTCGTACAAATCCGCCGCACGCAGTTCCTCGATGAAGATGGCGTCGGCGCGGGCCAGCAATTCGGCGTATTCGCGCTTCACTTCGCCGAGGATGCGCACGCCCAAGCCGGGGCCGGGGAACGGGTGGCGATAGACCATCGCGCGCGGCAGGCCGAGTTCGACGCCGAGGCGGCGCACTTCGTCCTTGAACAGTTCGCGCAGTGGTTCGACCAGGCCCAGCTTCATGTCTTCCGGCAGGCCGCCGACGTTGTGGTGGCTCTTGATGACGTGCGCCTTGCCGGTCTTGCTGCCGGCCGATTCGATCACATCCGGATAGATCGTGCCCTGCGCCAGCCACTTTGCGTTGCTCAACTTGTTCGATTCTTCATCGAAGATCTCGACGAACAGGTTGCCGATGATCTTGCGCTTGGCTTCCGGGTCGGCCACGCCTTCCAGCGCCTTGAAATAGCGGTCGGCGGCGTTCACGCGCACCACCTTCACCCCCATGTTCTCGGCCATCATCTGCATGACCTGGTCGCCTTCCTGCCAACGCAGCAGGCCGGTATCGACGAACACGCAGGTCAGTTGCGAACCGATGGCCTTGTGCAGCAGCGCCGCCACCACCGACGAATCGACGCCGCCGGACAGGCCGAGGATCACCTCGTCGCTGCCTACCTGCTCGCGCACGCGCGCAACCTGGTCGTCGATGATGTTGGCCGCGGTCCACAGCGTGGCGCAGCCACAGATCTCGGTGACGAAGCGCTTGAGCAGCGCCGCGCCCTGCTTGGTATGGGTGACTTCCGGGTGGAACTGCACGCCGTACCAGCGCTTGTCCTCGTTGGCCATCGCGGCCACCGGGATGCGGTCGGTAGCCGCAGTGATGACGAAGCCCGGCGGCACCTGCGCGACGTGGTCGCCGTGGCTCATCCACACGTCAAGGCGCGGCTCGCCATTGTGGTCGGACAAGCCGCCGAGCAGCGCATCGTCGGCCAGCAGCTTCACTTCGGCATGGCCGAACTCGCGCTGGTCGGCCGCTTCGGTCGCGCCGCCCAGCTGCTTGGCCATCGTCTGCAGGCCATAGCAGATGCCCAGCAGCGGCAGGCCGCTATCGAACACTTGCTGCGGCGCGGCCGGGCAGCCGACCTCGGTGGTCGATTCCGGGCCGCCGGACAGGATGATGCCCTTGGCGCCAAACGCGGCGATTTCCGCCGGATCGTGATCCCACGCCCAGATTTCGCAATACACGCCGAACTCGCGGATGCGGCGCGCGATCAGTTGGGTGTACTGCGCGCCGAAATCGAGAATGAGGATCTTGTCGCTGTGGATATTGGTCATGAGCGCTGGAATGGATCGGTGAAAACGAAAATCGGGAAAGCGCGGGCCGCATATGGAGAAAGAGGAACGGGACACGGGTTCCTCGTTCCTCTTCGCTCGTCCGCGTCAGCCGGCGCGGTAGTTCGGCGGTTCCTTCATGATCTGCACGTCGTGGACGTGGCTCTCGCGCTGGCCGGCGCCACTGATCTTCACGAACTTCGGCTGGGTGCGCATCTGTTCGATGGTGCCGCAGCCGACATAGCCCATCGTCGCGCGCAGGCCGCCAATCAACTGGTGGATGATGCCGCCGACCGGGCCACGGTACGGCACGCGGCCTTCGATGCCCTCGGGCACCAGCTTGTCGGCGCTGGCCGCGTCCTGGAAGTAGCGGTCCTTGGAGCCCTTCTCCATCGCCGCCAGCGAGCCCATGCCGCGGTAGCTCTTGTACGAACGGCCCTGGTACAGCTCGGTTTCGCCCGGCGATTCCTCGGTGCCGGCGAGCAGGCCACCGATCATCACCGTCGATGCGCCGGCCGCCAGCGCCTTGCCGATGTCGCCCGAATAGCGGATGCCGCCGTCGGCGATCAGCGGGATGCGGTCCTGCAGCGCCTCGGCCACCAGGTCGATGGCGGTAACCTGCGGCACGCCAACGCCGGCGACCACGCGGGTGGTGCAGATCGAGCCGGGGCCGATGCCGACCTTGACCGCGTCGGCGCCGCAGTCGAGCAGCGCCAGCGCCGCATCGCCGGTGCAGATGTTGCCGCCGATGACCTGCACGTTCGGGAAGTTCTTCTTGACCCAGCGCACGCGGTCGAGCACGCCCTGCGAATGGCCGTGCGCGGTGTCCACCACCAGCACGTCCACGCCGGCGGCGACCAGCGCCTCGACGCGGCGGTCGGTATCGCCGCCCACGCCGACGGCCGCGCCGACCAGCAGGCGGGTAGCGGCATCCTTGGCGGCGTTGGGGTTGTCGCTCTTCTTCTGGATGTCCTTGACCGTGATCAGGCCGCGCAGCTCGAACGCGTCGTTGACCACCAGCACCTTCTCGATGCGGTTCTTGTGCAGCAGGTGCAGCACTTCGTCCGAGGCCGCGCCCTCCTTCACCGTGACCAGCCGGTCCTTCTTGGTCATGATGTGGCGGACCGGGTCGTCCAGCTCGGTCTCGAAGCGCATGTCGCGGTGGGTGACGATGCCGGCCAGCTGGCCGTCGCCGCCCACCACCGGCACGCCGGAGATGTTGTGCGCGCGGGTCAGCGCCAGCACGTCGCGGATGCTGGTTTCCGGGCCGACGGTGATCGGGTCGCGGATCACCCCTGACTCGAACTTCTTGACCCGGGCCACTTCCGTCGCCTGCTGCTCGACGGTGTTGTTCTTGTGGATGATGCCGATGCCGCCGAGCTGGGCCATCGCGATGGCCAGCCGCGATTCGGTGACGGTATCCATCGCCGCCGAGACGATCGGCAACTTCAACCGCAGGTCGCGGGTCAGGCGCGTGCCGAGGTCGACATCCTTGGGCAGGACCGTGGAATGGGCGGGGACGAGCGAGACGTCGTCGTAGGTGAGAGCTTCAGCCTGGATGCGCAGCATCGGCATACCCGAGATGTGGGGAAGCGCGGCATTTTACCCTTTATCCGGTGCCGATGGCAGGGGCCGGCAGCACGCTGCCCGCAAAACAGCGTTGCGGCGGGCCCGCCGCAACGCCGTCGTTCAGGCCGCGGCCTCGGCCGCCTCGATGGTGTTCTGCATCAGCGTGGCCACGGTCATCGGGCCGACGCCGCCGGGCACCGGGGTGATCCAGCTGGCACGCTGCGCGGCGGCCTCGAAACCGACGTCGCCGACCAGCCGGCCGTCGTCCAGCCGGTTGATGCCGACGTCGATCACCACCGCGCCCGGCTTGACCCATTCGCCCGGGATCAGCTGCGGGATGCCCACCGCCACCACCAGGATGTCGGCGTTGCGCACCGCCTGTTCCAACACCTGTTTGGGCGTGAACCTGTGGCAGCTGGTCACCGTGCAGCCGGCGATCATCAGTTCCAGCCCCATCGGCCGGCCGACGTGGTTGCTGACGCCGACGATGGTGGCGTTGCGGCCACGCACCGGCTGGTCGGTATGCGCCAGCAGGGTGACGATGCCGCGCGGCGTGCACGGGCGCAGGCCGAACTCGCGCAGCGCCAGGTGGCCGACGTTCTGCGGGTGGAAGCCATCGACGTCCTTGCGCGGGTCGATGCGCTGGATCAGCCGGTTGGCGTCGGGAATGCCCGGCAGCGGCAGCTGGATCAGGATGCCGTGGATCTTCGGGTCGGCGTTGAGCCGGTCGATCAGCGCCAGCAGCTCGGCTTCGGTGGTGCCTTCGGGCAGATCGTGGTCGAAGGCCTCGATGCCGACCTTCTCGGCCGCGCGGCGCTTGTTGCGCACGTACACCGCCGAGGCCGGGTCGCCGCCGACCAGCACCACCGCCAGCCCGGGGCGCGAACCGCCGGCCGCGATGCGGGCGTCCACGCGCAGCTTCAGGTCGTCGAGCAACGCCTCGGCGATGCGGCGGCCATCGAGGATGCGGGAGGTCGGCGCAAGGGCTTCGGCGGGAGCGGTCATGGGCGTGGGTGGCGGGATCGGGGGTCGGCTATTGTCCCCGATTCGGCGCGGCGCGGCACCCTGCCCGGCCTTCAGCCACCATGCGCGCAGAACGCGGCATAGTCGATGTAGCCGGGAAACGGCCTGCCGGGCGCGCATAGCGGGCAGCCGGGATCGGGACGCACGCGGGTTTCGCGGAAACGCATGCCCAGCGCATCGAAGCGCAGCAGGCGGCCGGCCAGCGGCTCGCCGATCTCCAGCAGCAGCTTGAGCACCTCGGTAGCCTGCATCACCCCGGCCAGTCCCGGCAGCACGCCGAGCACGCCGGCTTCGGCGCAGTTGGGCGCGAACTGCGGCGGCGGCGGTTCCGGGAACAGGCAGCGATAGCACGGTGCCTCGCCGCGCCGGCGGCCGGCGTCGAACACGCTCACCTGGCCGTCGAAGCGTTCGATCGCCGCGTACACCAGCGGCCTGGCGTGCTTGATGCAGGCATCGTTGAGCAGGTAGCGCAGCGGGAAATTGTCCGAGCCGTCCAGCACCACGTCCACGCCGTCCATCAGCGCATCGACGTTGTCGGAGGTCACCCGCTGGCGGATGGCTTCCACCTCGACATGCGGGTTCAGCGCCAGCAGCCGCTCGCGCGCCGACTCGACCTTGGCCATGCCGACGGCGGCTTCGGCATGGATGATCTGCCGGTGCAGGTTGCTGCGCTCGACCACGTCGTGATCGACGATGCGCAGGTGCCCCACCCCGGCCGCGGCCAGGTAGAACGCCGCCGGCGCGCCGAGTCCGCCGGCGCCCAGCACCAGCACGCGCGATTGTCGCAGGCGCCGCTGCCCGGCCTCGCCCACCTGCGGCAGCAGCAGGTGGCGCGAATAGCGGTCGTAGAAATCGCGCTCACCGGCATCGAGTCCGGGTTGCGCCAGCGGCAGGCCATCGCCGCGCCACGCCACCGTGCCCCCGGCAACCGAGGCCAGATTCGTGTAGCCGGCGTCCGCCAATGCCTGCGCTGCATCGAGCGAACGCTTGCCGCCCTGGCAGATCAGCACGATCTCCGCATCCGGCGCGGGCAGCCATGCCTGCGGGTCGGCCAACAGCTCGTCCCCGGCAATCCCCTGCGCGCCCTCGGCCATGCCACCCGCGCGCTCGTGCGCCTCGCGCACGTCGATCAACAGCGCCCCCGCAGCCGCGCACTCACGGGCCTGGGCGGGGGAAATCTCGCGAATGCTCATGCCCGGATTATCGCCGAAGCGGCCCGGTAGTGCCGGCCGCTGGCCGGCAACCTCGCGTTGCCTGGCATACCGCAGTTGCCGGCCAACGGCCGGCACTATCCATTGCGCATCAGCCATGACGAAAAGGGCGGCCTTCCGGCCGCCCTTGCATCACTTCTTGCCTTTCACATGCTTCATCAAGCGCCGCTTGCGCGCGATCTGCCGCTCGGTCAGCACGTTCTTCTTGCCCTCGTAGGGGTTGGTGCCTTCGCGGAACAGGAAGGTCACCGGCGTGCCGACCAGCTTGAAGCGCTTGCGGAAGAAGTTCTCCAGATAGCGCTTGTACGAATCCGGCAGTTCCTTCAGGCGCGTGCCATGCACGATGAAGGTCGGCGGGTTGCTGCCGCCCGGATGCACGTAGCGCAGCTTGGAGACGTGGCCGCGGATGCTCGGCGGCGGGTTGCTCTCGCAGGCGATCTCCAGCGCCTTGTTCACTTCGCTGGTGCCGAATTCATGCGTGGCCGAGGCATGCGCGCGGTGGATGGCGCGGAACAGCTCGCGCAGTCCCGAGCCATGCCTGGCGGAAATGCGCACCACCTCGGCCCACGGCACGAAGCCGAGCTTCAGCGACAGCAGGGTTTCGGCCTGCTCGCGCTGGTAGTCGGTCAGCCCATCCCACTTGTTGATCGCGATGACCAGCGCGCGGCCGGCATCGAGCACCGCGCCGAGCACGCTGGCATCCTGGTCGGTGACGCCCTCGCTGGCGTCCAGCATCAGCACCGCGACCTGGCACTGTTCGATCGAGCGCAGCGTCTTGACCACGCTGAACTTCTCGACCACCTCGTCCACCTTCGACTTGCGGCGCAGGCCGGCGGTGTCGATCAGGCGGTACAGGCGGTCGTCGCGCTCCAGGTCCACCGCGATCGAGTCGCGGGTGGTGCCCGGCACCTCGGAGGCGATCATGCGCTCCTCGCCGAGCAGGCGGTTGACCAGGGTGGACTTGCCGACGTTGGGGCGGCCGACGAAGGCGATGCGGATGCGCCCCGGGTCGTCGTCCAGCGTTTCGGCCGAGCCTTCTTCCGGCAGGCCCGCGACGATTTCCTCCAGCAGGTCGTCCAGCCCCTGCCGGTGCGCGGCCGAAACCGTCAGCATTTCGCCGAAACCGTAGCGCGCGAACTCCGAGCGCACCGCATCCTCGTCGGTACCGTCGATCTTGTTGATCAGCAGCAACGTCGGCCGCGACAACTTGCGCAGCCACGACAGGATTTCGTCGTCCAGCGCCGAGGTGCCATCGCGGGCATCGACCACGAACACGATCAGGTCGGCTTCGGCCGCCGCGGCGCGGGCCTGGCGCGCGGTGGCACCGGCCAGGCCTTCTTCTTCCTCGGCGATGCCGCCGGTGTCGACGACGAGGAAATGGTTGTCCTCGTCGAGCCGGCACACGCCGTAGTTGCGGTCACGGGTGACGCCGGGCTGGTCGTGGACCAGCGCGTCGCGGGTGCGCGTGAGCGCATTGAAAATGGTGGACTTGCCGACATTCGGCCGTCCGACCAGGGCGACCAAAGGCAGCATCGCTTGGTACTCCTCAGTTTGCCAGCCGGTAGGCGGCCAGCTTGCCGTCCACGTTCTGCACCAGCAGCACGCCGTCGGCGACCACCGGCTGCGCGATCACCCGGTCGCGTCCGCCGCGTTCGCGGGCGGCCAGCGCGCCATCGCCCAGCCGCAGCCAGTGCAGGTATCCCTTGTAATCGCCGACCACGACGTAGTCGCCCTGGATCACCGGCCCGGTCACCGAGCGCCGCGCCAGCGCCTGCTGCGACCACATCGCCGCGCCGGTGGTCTTGTCCAGCCCGTAGACCGTGCCCTGGCCGTCGGTCACCACCACGTTGCCGGACGATACCGCCACGCCGCCGGCGCCACCGTGATCGCGCGACCACAGCGGCCGCCCGGTCGGGCCTTCGATGGCCATCGTCTCGTTCTTGAAGCTGGTGACGTACAGGTTGTTGCCTTCCAGCACCGGCGCGCCGTCCACGTCGGCCATGCGCTCCAGCTCGGTACGGCCTTCCGGGGCACCGATCATCTGCTCCCACAGCGGGCGGCCATCCTGCATCGCCAGCGCGCTGAGCGTGCCATCGTCGTTGCCGACGAACAGCACGCCCGGCCCGACCGCCACTGGCGCGTTGCCGCGCACGGTCAGCGACGGCAGCTCCTGCGCGTTGAACCAGCGCTGCTCGCCGCTGACGGCATCGAGCGCGGTGACGCGACCGTCATTGCTGCGCACGAACACCAGGCCCTGCGACACCGCCGGAGCGGTGATCACTTCGCCCGGTACCCTGGCTCGCCACTTCTCGCTGCCATCGGCGGCATTGAGCGCGATCACCTGGCCATCCAGCGTACCGATCACCACCACGCCGTCGCCGACGCCGGGGCCGCCGGACAGGCGCAGTTTGGCCTTCTTCTTTTCCTTGGCCGGCTTGTACTCCCAGATTTCCTTGCCGGTCTGCAGGTCCAGCGCATGCACGCCGCCTTCCACCGCCGCCGCATAGACGCGGCCGTCGGCCACCGCCGGCACCTGGCGCACGCCGATGCGGCCTTCGCCCTTGCCGATGTTGACCGACCAGATGCGGTCGACCTTGAGCGTGGCATCGAACTTGACCAGTTCGGCCGGCTCCAGCGCCTTCTTGGCCTCGGCGTCCTTGCCGGCGAACCAGCCCTTCACCGTCGAACAGCCACCGAGCGCCATCGCGACCAGCGCGATGCCCGCAACATGCTTGAGTTTCATCAGA
The DNA here is from genome assembly GCF_001431505.1 of Stenotrophomonas daejeonensis. Lineage (GTDB taxonomy): Bacteria > Pseudomonadota > Gammaproteobacteria > Xanthomonadales > Xanthomonadaceae > Stenotrophomonas > Stenotrophomonas daejeonensis. The sequence continues at coordinate 90,786 of NZ_LDJP01000037.1, read as the reverse complement.
TGTTCTCCGCTGCGGGATCGGCGACGCTGCCGCCGACGTCCATCAGCTTGATTTCCAGCAGGCGGCGCTGCGGTGCGGCAACGTCGAGCTTGCCCAGAGACTGTTTGTAGAGGTCGCGTGCCTGCTCGCGCTTGTCCTGCGCCACCAGTGCATCGCCACGGATTTCCAGGCCGGCGCTGTCCTCGGCGTCGCCGAGCAGCGACAAGGCCTCTTCCGGCTTGCCGGTTTCGACCAGCAGGCGGGCGATGCGCTGGTCGATCAGCGTCTTGAACTCGCCTTCGACCTTCAGGCCGCGCAGGGTCTTGATCGCATCGTCGTACTTGCCAGCCTCGACCTGTGCCTTGGCCAGCTCCAACGCCGCCAGATCGGCATAGATGCCGGCCTTGCCGCCTTCCAGCGCCGCCACTTCCTTGGCCGCCTCGTCCAGGTCCTTCGACTGCAGGCTGCGCGACACCGCCTCGTAGCGGCTGTTGGCCTCGGCCAACTTGCCCAACTGCTGCTTCTGCCACCACTGCCAGCCACCGATCAGGGCCAGCGCGAGGACTACCCCGCCAAGAATGCCTGCGCCGTTCTGGCGCAGCCAGGTGCGGACACGTTCGCTTTGTTCATGCTCGTCGAGCAGGTCATCAATCGCCATGCGTAACTCTCGCTCCGCCTGCTGGGAGCCTTGTGTGGTGGGCTGCGCCTTGCCTCAATGCGAAACCGGCGCCACGGAACCGTCAGAGGATACCGTAAAGCGGGCCACATTATTACCGCGCGCATACGTCGTCAGGTCGACGCTGCCGCCATTCCGGCGCAGCTCCACTTCCGAAGCGTTGCCCACCACCATGCGGCCAACCTGACCGGCGGCATAACTACGCTTCTCGCCGGCACGGACCAGAGCCTTCTCGATGACGGCGCCGTCCGGCGCGGACACTTCCACCCAGCTTTCGCCCCTGAAATCCAGGGTCATGGCGCTGGCCGCCGGCGCCGCCTCGGCCGACGGCCGGGCAACCGGCGCGATGGAGGCGATGTACGGCGTGCGTTCCGCCGCGGGGCGCGGGCGTGCTGCCGGTTCATCGGGTGCCACGGCCGGTTGCGTGGCAGCCAGCGATGCGGGGTCCGGAACCACGTCCAGCGATGCGGTATTCGGCGCGGAATCGCCGAACTTGCCCTGGAAGGCATACCATGCCGGGACCGCCAGGACCGCGGTGATCACCACGTAGACCGCGCGGCGGCCGAGGTTCTCGGCCATCCGCCGCAGCCGCGGGGTATGGGTGTGACTGACCAGCTTGGGCGGTTCGACCGGCGCGATGCGCGCCTGCTCCAGCAGGCCATCAAGCTCCACGCCCAGCAATTTCGCGTAACTGCGCAATTGCCCGCGCACGAATACCGGGGCACCGAGCCGCTCCCACTGCTCGGCCTCCAGCGCCGCGACCACCTGCACCGGCATGTGCAGGCGCCCTGCCACGTCCGCCACCGTCAAACCTGCTGCTTCTCGTGCCTGGCGAAGCTGCTCCCCGCAGCCCACCGCCAAAACCTTCATGCCCGGATCATTGCTCACAATGCATCAGCCCTGGGGATTCGGGGTCGCGCTTTCGGGAAACTCCTCGCGCAACCGCTGTTGATATCGGCTTGCGGCGCTCCCATCGCCCAGCCGTTCCTCAATCTCGATCGCAAGTTGTAACACGGAAGCCGTGGCCGGTGCAGCCGCAAGCCGCCGCTGGCAGAAGGCGCGCGCCTCGAAATAGCGGCCATGCAGGAATTCGTTGCGCGCCATCGAGGCCAGCGCATAGGCATTGCCGGGGGCCAGGGCCAAGGCCTGGCGCAGGTCCGACTCTGCGCGCTCGCGCTGCCCGGCATCGAGCGCGCAGCCGCCGGCATTGGCCAGCGCGTCGGCGCGGTCGGCATAGCCGGAGTCGGCCAGCGCGCGGTCGAACCAGATCAGCGCCTCGGCCGGATGGCCGTTGCCGCATAGCCATGCGCCGTAATTGTTCAGCACATCGCCCTGCCCGGGGGCCAATTCGGCGGCCTTGCGATACAGCGCGCCGGCCTCCTCGGCCTTGCCCAGCCGCGCCTGGATCACCGCTTGCAAGGTGTAGGCATCGGGCCGGCCGGGCTCGCGCCGCTGCGCCGAGCGCGCGTACTTGAGCGCGGCATCCAGATCGTCACGGCCAAAGCGGTCGCCGGCCAACCGCAGGATTTCCTGATATTGCTCACGCTTGCGGACCTGCCGGTCATCGCGCACTTCATGGTGCAGCATGGCCTGGTCGTCCCACGAAATCCGGCTCGCCTTGACGCCATCGCCGTGGCCGCAGCCGGAGACCAGCAGCGTCAGGGCCAACAGCGCCAGCAGCCGCTCAGCCAAGCGCGTTCCTCTGCGCCTGCAGCGCGTCCTGCTCCTGCAGCAGGCGGTTGAACTCGGCCTGGCGGCGGGTGCGGTCCATCACCTGGCCCTTGAGCTGGCCGCAGGCCGCGTCGATGTCGTCGCCGCGGGTACGCCGCACCATCGTCAGCACCTGCGAATCGAGCAGGATCTTCTGGAAGGCGCGGATCTGTTCCTCGTCCGAGCGCTCGTAGCGGGTGCCTGGGAACGGGTTGAACGGGATCAGGTTGACCTTGCCCGAGTCGCGCGCCTGCACCGCGTTGTCGAACTGGCGCATCAGCCGTGCCAGCTGGCGGGCGTGCTCGGGCTGGTCGTTGATGCCCTTCATCAGGGTGTATTCGAAGGTCACCGAATCGCGCTTCCTGTTGCCGCGCAGGTAGCGCGCGCAGGAGGCCATCAGTTCGGCGATCGGGTACTTCTTGTTCAGCGGCACGAGGGTTTCGCGCAGCTCGTCGGTCGGCGCGTGCAGCGACACGGCCAGCGACACGTCGCTCTCGACCGAGAGCCGGTCGATCATCGGCACCAGGCCGGAGGTGGACAGGGTGACGCGCTTGTTCGCCAGCCCGTAGCCGAGGTCGTCGCGCATGATGCTCATCGCACGCACGACGTTGTCGAAATTCATCAGCGGCTCGCCCATGCCCATCATCACCACGTTGGTGAGGCGGCGCTGCTGGTGCGGCACGTTGCCCAGGTGGCGCGCCGTCACCCACACCTGGCCGATGATCTCGGCGGTGGTGAGGTTGCGGTTGAAGCCCTGGGTGGCGGTGGAACAGAAGGTGCAGTTCAGGCCGCAGCCGACCTGCGAGGACACGCACAGCGTGCCGCGCCCCTTGTCGGGGATGTAGACGGTTTCGACCGCGTTCTTGCCGTCCACGCCCATCGCCAGCAGCCACTTGTGGGTGCCGTCGGCGGAGGGTTTGTCGAACACGACGCCGGGGACGACGACCTCGGCATGCTGCTGCAGCTTGGCGCGCAGCGACTTGCCGAGGTCGGTCATCTGGTCGAAATCGGTGACGTAGCGGTGGTGGATCCACTTCATCACCTGGTGGGCACGGAACTTCTGCTCGCCGAGGGTTTCGACGAAGAACTTTTCCAGGCCCGCGCGATCGAGGTCGAGCAGGTTCTGCTTGCCAGCCGTCGGCGCTGCCTTGGGCAGCGGGGCGATGGGTGGCTGGACGACCTCGTTCACGGCTTCAACCTTCACTCAGTTCAGCGCGAGACCACTTCGGTGGCGGCGAAGAAGTAGGCCACCTCGATGGCGGCATTCTCGACCGAATCCGAACCGTGGGCGGCGTTGGCGTCGATCGACTCGGCGAAGTCGGCGCGGATGGTGCCCGGCGCGGCTTCCTTCGGGTTGGTGGCGCCCAGCAGGTCACGGTGGGCCAGCACGGCGTTCTCGCCTTCCAGCGCCTGGATCATCACCGGGCCGGAGATCATGAACTCGACCAGCGCGTTGAAGAACGGGCGCTCGCGGTGCACGGCGTAGAAGCCTTCGGCCTCGCGGCGCGAGAGCTGCTTGTACTTGGCGGCCACGACCTTCAGGCCGGCCTTCTCGAAGCGGGCGTAGATCTCGCCGATCACGTTCTTGGCGACGGCATCGGGCTTGATGATGGACAGGGTGCGCTCCAGCGCCATGTGGATTCTCCGGGTGTTGGGCCAGCGTGGCCCGTTGGAAAGGAAACAGGAAAAACCCGCGTGGGGACGCGGGCTTGGCATGAATTGCGGTAGCTGATTCTAACCGCTCGCCCCGGGTTTTTGCACGCTGGTGGATGAATCATGCTGCATAGCAACATGACCGGCAGGGCAAACCGGGCGTAGCATCCAAACAATCGTTTGATTGATCGAGCCGGACATGGGCAAACCCGCCAGCTTCTCCACCAAGGACCGCATCCTCGGGGCGGCCGAGGAACTGTTCGCGCAATACGGCTTTGCCGGCACCTCGCTGCGGCAGGTGACCAGCCACGCCGACGTCAACATCGCCGCGGTCAATTACCACTTCGGCAGCAAGGAAAACCTCGTCAACGAGGTGTTCCGCCGGCGCATGGACGAAATGACCGCCGCCCGCCTGAGCCAACTGGAACAGGCCCGCAGTGCCCATCCCGGCGAACTGCGCGCGGTGCTGGCCGCCTTCGTCGAGCCGGCGCTGGCGATGGCGCAGGACCGCCAGAGCGGCGGCGCCTTCGTGCGGGTGATCGCCCGCGCCTACGCCGAGAAGAACGACAACCTGCGCAAGTTCCTGTCCGACCACTATGGCCACGTGCTGCGCGAGTTCGGCAAGGCTATCGGCGCCTGCGTGCCCGGCCTGAGCAAGGAAGAGCTGTATTGGCGGCTGGATTTCCTCGCCGGTGCACTGACCTACGCGATGGCCGATTTCGGGCTGATCAAGCGCCCGCACGGCATCAGCGAGGCCGCCCACCGCAGCAAGGCCGCGCAGGAACTGATCCATTTCGCCGAGGCCGGCTTCCGCGCCAGCGCGCTGGACGCCCCGCCCTCCCCCTGATTCCACCCGGTACCAACAAAGGCCAACACCATGACCAATTCACTGCCAATCCGCCGCGCCGCCGTGCTGGGTGCCGGCGTCATGGGCGCGCAAATCGCCGCCCACCTGACCAATGCCGGCGTCGATACCGTGCTGTTCGACCTGCCCGCCAAGGAGGGCCCCGCCGACGGCATCGTGCTCAAGGCGATCGCCAACCTCGGCAAGCTCAGCCCTGCCCCGCTCGCCAGCAAGGCGCTGGCCGAGGCCATCACCCCGGCCAACTACGACACCGGGCTGGAGCAGCTTAAGGACTGCGACCTGATCATCGAGGCCATCGCCGAGCGCATGGACTGGAAGCAGGATCTCTACAAGAAGATCGCCCCGTTCGTGAACGAGCACGCAGTGCTGGCCTCCAATACCTCGGGCCTTGGCATCAACAAGCTGGCCGATGTGCTGCCCGAGCAGCTGCGCCACCGCTTCTGCGGCGTGCACTTCTTCAACCCGCCGCGCTACATGCACTTGGCCGAGCTGATTCCGGCCACCACCACCGACAAGGCGGTGCTGGAAGGGCTGGAAACCTTCCTGACCACCAATCTCGGCAAAGGCGTGGTGTATGCCAAGGACACCCCGAACTTCATCGGCAACCGCATCGGCGTGTTCTCGATCCTCTCGACCATCCACCACACCGCGCAGTTCGGGCTGGGCTTCGATGAAGTCGATGGCCTGACCGGCCCGCTGGTGGGCCGCCCGAAGTCGGCCACCTACCGCACCTCCGACGTGGTCGGCCTGGACACCATGGCCCACGTCATCAAGACCATGGCCGACACCCTGCCCGACGACCCGTGGCACGCCTATTTCAAGTCGCCGAAGTGGCTGGAAGCGCTGATCGCCAAGGGCGCGCTGGGCCAGAAGACCGGTGCGGGCATCTTCCGCAAGGTCGGCAAGGACATCGTGGTGTTGGATGTCGAGAAGCAGGATTACCGCGCCGCCGACCGCACTGCCGCGCCGGAAGTGGTCGAAATCCTGAAAATCAAGAACCCCGCCGAAAAGTTCGCCAAGCTGCGCGAAAGCCAGCACCCGCAGGCGCAGTTCCTGTGGGCGACGTTCCGCGACCTGTTCCACTACAGCGCCTACCATCTGGCCGACATCGCCGAGACCGCGCGCGACGTGGATCTGGCAATCCGCTGGGGCTACGGCTGGAGCCTTGGCCCGTTCGAAACGTGGCAGGCCGCCGGCTGGAAGCAGGTGGCGCAGTGGATTGCCGACGATATCGTCGCCGGCAAGAGCATGAGCAGCGCGCCACTGCCGGATTGGGTGTTCGATGGCCGCGACGGCGTGCACGCCGCCGAAGGCAGCTACAGCCCGTCGCGCAACGCCAAGCTGCCGCGCTCGGCGCTGCCGGTCTATCAGCGCCAGCGTTTCCCCGACCCGCTGCTGGGCGAACAGTTCGCGCAGGGCGAAACCGTCTATGAAAACGACGGCATCCGCCTGTGGACGGACGGCGACGGCATCGGCGTCATCAGCTTCAAGACCAAGATGAACACCGTGTCCGACCAGGTGTTGGACGGCATCCAGCACGCCATCGGCTTGGCCGAAAAGCAGTTCAAGGGCGTGGTGATCTGGCAGCACAAGGAACCGTTCTCCGCCGGTGCCGACCTGTCCGGCGCGCTGGGCGCATTGCAGGCCGGCAAGATTGCCGAGTTCGAGGCGATGGTCGCCAACTTCCAGCGCACCAGCCAGCGCATCAAGTACGCGCTGGTGCCGGTGGTCACGGCGGTGCGCGGGCTGGCGCTGGGCGGCGGCTGCGAGTTCCAGATGCACGCGGCCAAGTCGGTGGCGGCGCTGGAAAGCTACATCGGCCTGGTCGAAGCCGGCGTCGGCCTGCTGCCGGCGGGCGGCGGTTTGAAGGAACTGGCGGTGCGCGCTTCGCAGGCGGCCGGTGCCGACGGCGACGTGTTCGCCGAACTGAAGAAGACCTTCGAGACCGTGGCGATGGCCAAGGTGTCCAACTCGGCGGTCAACGCCAAGGAACTGGGCCTGATGCGCGGCACCGACAAGGTCGTGTTCAACAGCTATGAGCTGCTGCACATCGCCAAGGCCGAGGTCACCGCGCTGGCCGAAGGCGGCTACCGTCCGCCGATGCCGGCACGCCGCATCCGCGTGGCCGGCGACGTCGGCATCGCCACCTTCAAGATGATGCTGGTCAACATGCTGGAAGGCCGTTTCATCAGCGACTACGACTACGAGATCGCCGAGCGCATTGCCACCGTGCTGTGCGGCGGCAAGGTCGATCGCAACGCGGTGGTCGATGAAGAGTGGCTGCTGACGCTGGAACGCAAGCACTTCGTCGAACTGGCGCAACAGGAAAAGACCCAGGCCCGCATCGCGCACATGCTCAAGACCGGCAAGCCGCTGCGGAACTGAGTGGGCGTCGGCGCGGCGGCCAACCCGGTTCGCCGCGCTTCCCCGCTCCCGCCTATTCCCCTTTCCAAGAGATCACCGCAATGACCAAGCAAATCCAGGACGCCTACATCGTCGCCGCTACCCGCACCCCGGTCGGCAAGGCGCCCAAGGGCATGTTCCGCAACACCCGCCCCGACGACATGCTCGCCCACGTGCTGAAGAACGTGGTCGCGCAGGCGCCGGGCATCGACGTCAACCGCATCGACGACGCCATCATCGGCTGCGCGATGCCCGAGGCCGAGCAGGGCATGAACGTGGCGCGCATCGGCGTGCTGCTGGCCGGCCTGCCCAACACCATCGCCGCGCAGACGGTGAACCGCTTCTGTTCCTCCGGCCTGCAGGCGGTGGCGATGGCGGCCGACCAGATCCGTCTCGGCAACGCCGACCTGATGCTGGCCGGCGGCACCGAGTCGATGTCGATGGTGCCGATGATGGGCAACAAGATCGCGATGGCGCCGAGCGTGTTCGACAACGACCACGTCGCCATCGCCTACGGCATGGGCATCACCGCCGAGAAGGTCGCCGAGGAATGGAAGGTCTCGCGCGAGGAGCAGGATGCCTTCGCGTTGGCCTCGCACCAGAAAGCCATCGCCGCGATCGCCGCCGGTGAGTTCAAGGACGAGATCAGCCCCTACGAGATCGTTTCGCACCTGCCTGACCTGGCCGACGGCCAGCGCATCATCACCCGCAACAGGATCGCCGATACCGATGAAGGCCCGCGCCCGGATTCCTCCGCCGAGGGCCTGGCCAAGCTGCGCCCGGTATTCCGCAACGGCCAGTTCGGCGGCAGCGTCACCGCCGGCAATTCCTCGCAGATGAGCGACGGTGCCGGCGCGGTGCTGCTGGCTTCCGAGCAGGCGGTCAAGGACTACGGCCTGACCCCCCTGGCCCGCTTCATCAGCTTCTCGGTCGCCGGCGTGCGCCCGGAAGTGATGGGCATCGGCCCGATCGCCGCGATCCCGAAGGCGCTCAAGCAGGCTGGCCTGACCCAGGACCAGTTGGACTGGATCGAACTCAACGAAGCCTTCGCGGCGCAGTCACTGGCGGTGATCCGTGATTGCGTGCTGGACGCGTCCAAGGTCAACCCGCTGGGCGGCGCAATCGCATTGGGCCACCCGCTGGGCGCGACCGGTGCGATCCGCACCGCCACGCTGGTGCACGGCCTGCGTCGCCGCCAGCAGAAGTACGGCATGGTGACGATGTGCATCGGCACCGGCATGGGCGCAGCGGGCGTGTTCGAAGCGCTCTGATCCCGCGCACCATGTTGCAAGCGAAAAGGGCAGCCGCGAGGCTGCCCTTTTCTGGTCCGGCGCTCCAGAACGGACACCTGCACCGCATGCCGTCCTACTCGGCCAGCATCTTCCGCATCACTTCGCGTGCCGGCTTGGCCAGCTTCTCGTTTTCCAATGCAAAACGGATGGTGGCTTCGACTAGCCCCAGGTGCGTGCCGCAGTCGAACCGCGTGCCCTCGAAGCGGTAGGCATCCACCGGCTCGCTGTCGAGCAAGCGGGCGATGGCATCGGTCAACTGGATTTCACCGCCCGCGCCGGTGCCGGTCGCCTCCAGCAGCTCGAAAATCTTCTGGCTCAGCACGTAACGGCCGACCACGGCCAGGTCACTGGGCGCGTCCTCGGGCTTCGGCTTCTCGACGATCCCGGTGATATGGCCCTTGCGCCCGTCGAACCTGTCGGTGGCGACGATGCCGTAGCTGCCGGTCTTTTCATGCGGCACATCCTCCACCGCAATGACGCTGGCGCCGCTGGCTTCGTTGAGATCAGCCATCTGCTTGAGCGCACCCGCGCCGCGGTTCCAGATCAGGTCGTCCGGCAGCAGTACCGCGAAGGGTTCATCGCCCACGATGGGCTTGGCGCACAGTACCGCGTGCCCAAGGCCCAAGGCCTCGGTCTGGGTCACGAACACTGCGCGCACGCCCTTGGGCAGCACATGACGGATCTGCTCCAGTTGCTCCCGTTTCCCGGCGCGCTCGAGCTTCTGCTCGAGTTCGTAGGCCTTGTCGAAATAGTCGGCCACCGCATGCTTGTAGCGATTGGTGACGAAGACCAGGGTGTCGCAACCGGCCTCGATGGCCTCGTCGACCGCGTACTGGATCAACGGCCGGTCGATGATCGGCAGCATCTCCTTGGGCACCGTCTTGGTGGCCGGCAGGAAACGGGTACCGAGGCCCGCTACCGGGAATACTGCCTTGCGGATACGTCGTGACATCAGTTTCTACCTGCTTCCTTGGAAGGGAACGGGACGACGTTGGCTCCTGCCAGAGGCGCTCCCACCGCTTCCTGCAGCGGAGAATATTCGGGGACGGTCGCCGACAGGATCTCCAGCATGGCAGCCACGTCGTAGGCTGCTACCGCTTCACGCAGCCGCGTGATGTTGCCGAGCACCTGCTCGGCCGAAAACTCGCGGATTCCCGCCTCCAGCACCTTGGGATGCGAGGTCGGCCGGCTGTTCTCATCCGAATAGAAGAGGCTCTCGTGCAGCTTCTCGCCCGGCCGCAGACCGGTATAGACGATGGCGATGTCGGTATCCGGCTGCTTGCCGGCCAGCCGGATCATCTGCCGGGCCAGATCCCGGATGAGGATCGGCTCGCCCATGTCGAGCATGTAGATCGCGCCGCGCGAAGAGGAAGCCGCCGCCTGCAGGATCAGCAGGCAGGCCTCGGGGATCGTCATGAAATAGCGGCTGACCTCCGGATCGGTCACGGTCACCGGCCCGCCCCTGCGGATCTGCTCGCGGAACAGCGGCACGACGCTGCCGACCGAGCCCAGCACATTGCCGAAACGGACGGTCACGTACCGGGTCCCCTTCTTCTGGTTGAGGCTCTGGCAGATCAGCTCCGCATAGCGCTTGCTCGCCCCCAGCGCGCTGGCCGGGTCCACCGCCTTGTCGGTGGAGATGAACACGAAGTTGTCCACCTCATGCTCCAGGCAGGCACGGGCCATGCAATCGGTCGCCAGGGTGTTGTTGCGCACCGCCTCGCGCAGGTTCCCCTCCAGCAGCGGCACCTGCTTGTAGGCAGCGGCATGGAATACCGTATCCGGCCGGTGCTCCGACAACGCATGCCGTACCAGCGTCGGGTCGCCACAATCGCCCAGCACGCATTCGACCTGCAGGTGCGGGAAATTGCGGCACAGCTCGCCGCGGATGTTGAGCATGAGGAATTCGCTGATCTCCAGCAGCACGATGCGGGCCACGCCATGGCGCGCGCACTGACGGCAGAGTTCGGAACCTATGGAGCCGCCGGCTCCGGTCACCAGCACCGTACGACCGCGCAACCAGCCGCGGACCAGTTCCCAATCCGGCTGTATCGGCTGGCGACCGAGCAGATCCTCGATCGCCACTTCCTTCAGTTGCCCCGGAAGCGAACTGCCTTCCATCAGGTCGTTCAGCCTCGGCACCGTCCGGAACGGCAAACCGGTGCTTTCGCATAGGGCAATCACGCGCTGCATGCCGGTCGCATCCAGCGTCGGGATGGCGATCACCAGCAGCTTCGCGGCGGTTTCCCGCGCCACGCTGGCCACGTCGTCGAGCGTCCCCAGAATCGGGATGCCCTGCAGCTTGGCACCCTGCAGGTGCAGGGAGTCATCGAGCAGGCCCACCGCCTCGTAATCGCCGGAGCGCCGCAGGTCCTTGACCAGCGATTCGGCCGCATGACCCGCTCCAAGCACCAGCACGCGCCTGGCGCTCGCGTCCGACTGGACCGCCAGGTAATCCTTCCAACTGCGGTACAGCAGGCGCGGCCCACCCAGCAGGATCGCCAGCGCGAAGGGATAGGCGATCAACACCGACACCGGAACGCCATCGAGGCGCTTGTAGCTAAGCACCAGCACGATGGCGATCACGCCGATGAAGCTGGCCTTGAAGATGCTGACCAGGTCGGCAACGCTGGCGAAGCGCCAAAGCCCCCGGTAAAGACCCACGTAACGGAAAGCCAAGGCCTGGGCGAGCAGCACCACGGCCACATTGAAATCGAAAAGAGGATTGGATGGTACGTCGTCCAGCAATGCATACCGGGCGGCATGCAGCAGGCGCCAGCATGCCCAGACCATGAAGAGGTCGTGCAGCATCACCGCGATGCGTGGAAGGTTCCCTGCCTGCCGTTGGCGCCAGAATGACATCTCTGAATTCCCTGTTTTATCGAACGATCCTGTTCCGCAACATGTACCAGATGCAGAACCCGATGACGGCCCATGCCAAGGCCACCATGCTCCCCCATACCGGGGGCAGCTCTCCCGAAGCGGCGCAAAGTGTAAGTCCAGCAACGCTGAACAGTGCGTAATCAAGCGTCACGGCGGCGTGACTGCGACCACGCTTTACATATGCTTGATACAGATGCTGCGTATGGGCCTCCATCCAGCGCTCCCCCCTGCGCATGCGCGCGAGCAGGGTGAACCCGGAATCGACCAGGAACGCGGTCAGCGGCACCAGCCAGATCGGCCAGGCAATGTCGGTGACGGTGATGCCCAGGGCGACAAGGCCGGCCAGCAGATAGCCCAGCGCGCCGCTGCCGACGTCGCCCATGAAAATCCGGGCCTTGGGGAAGTTGAAAGGCAGGAATCCCAGGCAACCCGTCGCCAACAACAAGGCGATGCCGGCATGTGGCATGGGCAGCAACAGCGCGAAGGCGGTGGCGGCAAGGATCGCCTGCGTCGTCGCCAACCCGTTGATGCCATCCATGAAGTTCCACACGTTGATCAGCCCGATCGCCAACAGCGCGCTGAAAAACGCCTTGAACGCATCCCCGCTCGCCTGCCAGACCAGCATGCCCAGCAGTGCGCCCGCCACTACATGCACGCACAACCGGAGCCTGGCGGACAGCGGCCGGTGATCGTCCCACCAGCCGATGCCGGCAACCAGCAACAGCCCCGTCGAGAACGCCATCAGCACCCCCGCAAGCTCATCGCGGACGACGCCGATGACCGCATAGGCCATCAGTTGCGAGACCACGATCGCGATGCCGCCGCCGCGCGGTGTGGCGACCTTGTGGCTACGGCGCTCACCGGGCTGGTCGAACAGGTTCCGGCGCAGCGCATACCCACGCGCCGCCCAGGTCAGCAGCGCGGCGAGCAGGAATACCGCCGCAAGCCCCATCGTCCATGTCGGCCACACGGATCAGAGCACCGCGTAGTTCAACAACGGCTTGACCGTGCCCCACTCCTTGCAGCTCGGGCATTGCCAATGATGGGTACGCGCACCGAACCCACAGCGGGTGCAGCGATACGCCGGGTTGCGCACCAGCAACTGGTCGGTGATGTGCTTCAGGTCCTGCAGCGTCGCCACCGGGTCGGCGCCCTCGGCCAGGGTCAGGTCAATCAGCGCCGATTCGCCGCGCACGGATGGCCGATCCTTCAGCTGCCGGCCCAGGTAGGCGCGGGCCGGGCCGGTCCCCTCCTGCTCCTCCATCAACCGCGCCAGCCCCAGCACCGGGGCGATGCCGCGATAGTGCTCGGTCATCTCCGCAAGGAAGGCCCGCGCACCGGCCAGGTCGCCGACGTTGCGGTAGTTCTTCAGCAACTGCGGCAGGATTTCCGGCAGGTAATCCGGGTCGTTGCGCGCGGCGCGCTCGAAGGCGCGCACCGCGGCCTCGTCGTTGCCGAAATCGCTCTCCAGCCGGCCTTCGATGATGCCCGCGCGCACGCTCATCGCATCGGCGGCATTGGCGCGTTCGATGGCCGCGCGCGCGTCGTCCAGGCGCCCGGCGGCGCGATAGCGCTCGGCCAGCTCGCATTCGAACTGGCCGACCAGCTTGCCCATCGGCTCGTCGGTGACCTGCTCGTAGCGGGTGGCGTTCTCGATCGCCTTTTCCCAGTCGCGCTCGGCCTGGTAGATGCCGATCAGGTGCTTGAGCGCCTGCGGCGCGCGTTCGTCGATGCGCGCAAGGTCGGTGAAGACCGTCTCGGCGCGGTCGAGCAGGCCCGACTTCATGTAGTCCTCGCCCAGCGCCAGCAGCGCCTGCACGCGCTGCGCATCGGACAGGTCGTTGCGGTTCGCCAGTCCCTGGTGCAGGCGGATGGCCCGGTCCACCTCGCCACGGCGGCGGAACAGGTGGCCGAGCGCGAGTTGGGTCTCGAAAGTTTCCTTGTCCAGCTCGGCGATGTGCAGGAACAGCTCGATGGCCTTGTCCGGCTGCTCGTTGAGCAGGTAGTTCAGGCCACGGAAGTAGGTGCTCGACAGGCGGCTGACCTGGCTTTCGCTGTGCCGCTGCCCGCCGCGCCGGCCGATCACCCAGCCGCACAGCGCCGCGATCGGCAGGAACAGGAAGAACCAGAACCATTCACTGATGAAGGCCATCGTCGGTCAGCGTCCGTCGAAAGGAGAGGGAGCCTGCGCCGGCTGCGCGGGCACGGCGGCCGCCTTGTTGGCGCGCCGCAATCTGGCATAGAGCGGGACCACCAGCCCGGCCACCACCATGCCACCGCCCAGCAAGGCGCCGAGCAGCAACGAGGCGATGATCGCGATGCCTGACGTGGTCTTCAGCGACCAGAACGCCAGGCTGATTTCGACAGGTTGCGAGTTCAGCGAACCTATCACCAGGCCGCCGACCAGGACGGCCAGCAGCAGCAACAACCGGACAGCCTTCATGCGGCGGCCTGCTCCTTGTTCACCAAGCCTCTAGCTTAGCGGCCCCGGCGCGAATCCGCAGCAGCGGATGTGTGATCGGCTCAGGCGGATTCGCCTTCCTGCGGCACGACGTCGTTGACGCGCTCGCGCAGTTCCTTGCCCGGCTTGAAATGCGGCACGTGCTTGCCCGGCAATGCCACCGAATCACCCGTCTTCGGGTTGCGGCCCAGCCGCGGCGGCCGGTAATGCAGGGAGAAACTGCCGAAACCACGGATCTCGATGCGGTCGCCGGCAGCCAGCGCCCCGCCCATCATTTCCAGCAACGACTTCACGGCCAGGTCGACGTCGTCGGCCTTCAGATGCCCCTGGCGGTGCGCAAGGATTTCGATCAACTCGGATTTGGTCATCGCGAACCCGTCACGGAAATTTCATGCCCTGAAACGGCCCGGACTGGTGTCCGGGCCGTCCAGTTCACAACTGCGGCAAAACCTGGCCGATTACTCGGACTTGTTGCCGTTCAACTGCGCACGCAGCAGCGCGCCGAGGCTGGTGGTGCCGGTGGCGGCTTCGGTCGAGGTCTTGTTGAACTCGGCCAGCGCCTCGGCGGTCTCGGCTTCGTCCTTGGCCTTGATCGACAGCTGCAGGGTGCGGCCCTTGCGGTCCATGCCCACGAACTTGGCTTCGATCTTGTCGCCGACCTTCAGGTGCTGCGAGGCATCGTCCACGCGGTCGTAGCTGATGTCGCGGGCCGACACGTAGCCTTCGATGCCGTCGGCCAGTTCGACCACGGCGCCCTTGGCGTCGACTTCCTTGACCGTGCCCTCGACCTTGGAGCCCTTCGGGTTGGCGGCCATGTACTGGCCGAACGGATCCTGCTCCAGCTGCTTGACGCCCAGCGAGATGCGCTCGCGCTCCGGATCGACCGCCAGCACCACGGCATCCAGCGTGTCGCCCTTCTTGAAGTTGCGCACGATGTCTTCGCCGGTGGTGTTCCAGCTGATGTCGGACAAGTGCACCAGGCCGTCGATGCCACCGTCCAGGCCGATGAAGATGCCGAAGTCGGTGATCGACTTGATCTGGCCGGACACCTTGTCGCCCTTCTTGTGGATGGCGGCGAAGGTTTCCCACGGGTTGGCAGCGACCTGCTTCATGCCCAGCGAGATGCGGCGGCGCTCTTCGTCGACGTCCAGCACCATCACTTCGACTTCGTCACCGACCTGCACGACCTTGGACGGGTTGACGTTCTTGTTGGTCCAGTCCATCTCGGACACGTGCACCAGGCCTTCCACGCCCGGCTCGATCTCGACGAACGCGCCGTAATCGGTGACGTTGGAGACCTTGCCGAACACACGGCTGTTGGCCGGGTAGCGGCGGGCGATGTTGTCCCACGGATCCTCGCCCAGCTGCTTCAGGCCCAGCGAAACGCGGTTGCGCTCGCGGTCGAATTTCAGCACGCGCACGTCCAGCTCGTCGCCGACGTTCACGACTTCGGACGGATGGCGCACGCGCTTCCACGCCATGTCGGTGATGTGCAGCAGGCCGTCGATGCCGCCCAGGTCCACGAACGCGCCGTAGTCGGTCAGGTTCTTGACCACGCCCTTCAGGATCGCGCCTTCCTGCAGCTTGTCCATCAGCTGCTCGCGCTCTTCCGAGTGCTCGCTCTCGACGACGGCGCGGCGGGAAACGACCACGTTGTTGCGCTTGCGGTCGAGCTTGATGAGCTTGAACTCCAGCTCCTTGCCTTCCAGGTAGGCCGGGTCGCGCACCGGGCGCACATCGACCAGCGAACCGGGCAGGAAGGCGCGGACATCCTTGATGTCCACGGTGAAACCACCCTTGACCTTGCCGCTGATGCGGCCGGTGATGGTCTCGTTCTTTTCCAACGCTTCTTCCAGCTCGTCCCACACCATCGCGCGCTTGGCCTTCTCGCGCGACAGGACGGTTTCGCCGAAGCCGTTCTCGATGGAGTCCAGGGCAACCTTCACCTGGTCGCCCACGCCCACGTCGATCTCGCCAGCGTCGTTACGGAACTGTTCGATCGGCACGATGCCTTCGGACTTCAGGCCGGCGTTGATCACCACCACGTCGCCGCGGACGTCGACGACGGTGCCGACGACGATGGCGCCCGGCTTCAGCTTGGCCAGGTTGGCTTGACTGGCTTCAAACAGTTCTGCAAATGATTCGGTCATTGGATTTACTCGGTTGAACACATTGGACGGCGGGGCGCTGCGAAGAACCCGGGCCGTCCAGCCTGTTGTGCGACCCCGTGCGGGCGGCCGCGTGTGAATGGAAATACCCGCCACGCACCATTGCGCAGCGGGGCTGTTGCAACATCATTGGCACGACTGCGGCCGGTGGGCTGGCCGCGCTCAACACTACCCGGGTCAAGCTTCCGTGGCGGAAACCAGGCCCAACACCCTGGCAACGACGTCGTCGATGCCGATACCGCTGGTGTCGATGAGGACGGCGTCATCGGCCGGCCTCAGGGGCGCCACTGCGCGCTGTGCATCACGGGCGTCGCGGGCCATGATCTCGCGCAGGAGGTCGTCAAAGTTAACCGAAACCCCTTTTTCCTTCAACTGTTTATGGCGCCTGTGCGCACGTTCCTCGGCGCTGGCGGTCAGGAAAACCTTGAATGGGGCATCCGGGAAGATCACCGTGCCCATGTCGCGGCCGTCGGCGACCAGTCCCGGCGGCACCCTGAATGCGCGCTGGCGCTCCTTCAGCGCCGCCCGCACTTCGGGAATGGCGGCAATCGCCGAGGCCAGCGCGCCGGTGGTTTCCAGCCGCAGTTCGTCGGTGGCATCGGTGTCGTTGACCAGCACCCGCAGGCTCTCGCCCTGCTCGGCGAAACGGATCCTGGTGTCGAAGGTGCAGCGCACCAGTGCCGAGGCATCCGAGGTGTCGATGTCGGCCCAGCTGGCCGCCACGCCCACCGCCCGGTACAGCGCCCCCGAATCCAGGTAGTGCCAGCCGAGCCGGCGCGCGACGATACGGCTGACGGTACCCTTGCCGGCGCCGGACGGGCCGTCGATGGTGAGAACGGGGGGGAGTTGGCTCATCTGCGGCCTGCCGTGGATTCGGGAATCGGGCATTCTAGCGCCCCGCCCGGCCGCCCCGTCGCCCGGATCCCATGCAAGCACTTGAACCAGCGTGGAAATACCCGGTAGAATGGCGGGCTTGAACGAGCGTCAACCTGCCGAGCGCCAATCTGGCATGCCCGCGGCAACGCTCTCCAGAAGAACTCCCAAGATATCTGCCGAGGTATGCCATGAAAGTCCTGTCCTCCCTGAAGTCGGCCAAGTCCCGCCACCGCGACTGCAAGGTCGTGCGCCGTCGCGGCAAGATCTTCGTGATCTGCAAGTCGAATCCGCGCTTCAAGGCTCGCCAGCGCTGAGCCGGCGGCGCAAGCCGCACCCGGAGCCCATGCGGCTCCGCCCCCTCAGAAAGCCGCCTCCGGGCGGCTTTCTGCGTCTGCCGTTCGTGACGGCCATCGCTTGTGGGCCATCGCGCGCGGCGCCCCGGGCGACCCCGGCCGTTTTTTTGCCGGAATTTTTGGTGTAATCGGCAGCTTGTGTCCTTACGGGGAGTAGTGACCATGAAACAGACGATCCATGCCTTGACCCTGATTGCCGCCTTCGTTGCCGCTCCGGCGGCGATGGCCGACACCCTGCTGGTCGACCGCGCGCAGGAAAAGCCGGCCGAAGCCCTGCCCGCGCGCGGGCAGACCATGCAGCAGGTCGAGGCCCGCTTCGGCGCGCCGCAGGAGCGGCTGCAGCCGCGCGGCGGCCAGAAGCAGCAGTGGCCGACCATCAACCGCTGGGTATACCCGGCCTTCACCGTCTATTTCGAGAAGCAGCGCGTGATCGACGTGGTCGCCAACCAGGCCGGGCCGCAGGAAGTGGGCCCCAAGCCCCCGATCCGCTGACGCGACGCCCCGCATCCCGGCGGGAACCCAGATGACGCCCGGGCCACACGACCCGGGCACGACCGAGTATTGACCTGCAATGACCGATGCACTCCGTTTCCCCGCCGAATGGGAGCCCCAGTCCGGCGTCCTGATCGCCTGGCCGCACGCCGCCACCGACTGGGCCGAGCGCCTGGCCGAGGTCGAGGAAACCTACATCGCGCTGGTGGCCGCCATCACCCGCTTCCAGCCGGTGCTGATCTGCGTGGCCGACGACGACATCGAGACCTACGCGGAGATGCGCCTGCGCTCCAACCGCATCGACATGGAGCGCGTGCGCTTCGTCGGCGCGCAGTACGACGACACCTGGCTGCGCGACTCCGGCCCGATCACCCTCAAGCGCGGCGACGGCGGTTTCCAACTACTGGATTTCCGCTTCACCGGCTGGGGCGGCAAGTTCGAAGCCAGCCGTGACGACCAGTTGGTCGGCGTGCTGCATGAAGCCGGCACCTTCAACAACACCGAAGTGCGCAGCATCCCGTTCGCGCTGGAAGGCGGCGCGATCGATACCGACGGCGCCGGCACCCTGCTGACCACATGGCAGTGCCTGCACGAACGCCATCCCGACCGCGACCGCGCATCGCTCGGCGCCGACATGGCGCAGTGGCTGCGGCAGGACCGCGTGCTGTGGCTGGACCACGGTTATCTGGAAGGCGACGACACCGACGCCCACGTGGATACCCTGGCCCGCTTCGCCTCGCCGGACAGCATCGTCTATCAGGATTGCGACGACCCGCAGGATTCGCACTACGCCGAACTGCAGGCAATGGGTGCCGAGCTGGCGGCATTGCGCACCATTGACGGCACGCCCTATCGCCTGTTCCCGCTGCCGTGGGCGCAGCCGGTGGTCGACGGAGGCCGGCGTTTGGCCGCGTCCTATGCCAACTTCCTGATCATCAACGGCGCGGTGCTGATGCCGGCCTATGGCGATGCGGCCGACGATGCCGCCCGTGACGTGCTGGCGCAGGCGTTCCCGGACCGCGAAATCGTGCAGGTGCCGTGCCGCCCGCTGATCTGGCAGAACGGTTCGCTTCACTGCATCACCATGCAGCTGCCCGAAGGCCTGATTTGACTCGTAGATGCGGGGCTTGCCCCGCATGTGGCCTTCCCGGGAAAGCCCATGCGGGGCAAGCCCCGCATCTACAAGGCGCATGATTCCCTTTGCGTCTTGCGCGAAACCTTCTGGGCAAATCCTCCACACCGCCCGCGTTTACAATCCCCGCATGAACACCAAGACCCTGACCGTCGCGCTGATCCAGGAGCGCAACCACGGCGACGCCGAGTCCAATCTGGCCATCATCGAGCAGCGCGTGGCCGAGGCCGCCGCGCAGGGCGCCGGGCTGGTGCTGCTGCAGGAACTGCACAACGGCCCGTACTTCTGCCAGCACGAATCGGTGGACGAGTTCGACCTGGCCGAGCCGATCCCCGGCCCCAGCACCGAGCGCCTCGGCGCACTGGCGAAAAGGCACGGTGTGGTGATCGTCGGCTCGCTGTTCGAGCGCCGCGCCGCCGGCCTGTACCACAACACCGCGGTGGTGTTCGAAAAGGACGGCACGCTGCTGGGCAAGTACCGCAAGATGCACATCCCGGACGACCCGGGCTTCTACGAGAAGTTCTACTTCACCCCCGGCGACCTCGGCTTCAAGCCCATCGACACCTCGGTCGGCCGCCTCGGCGTGCTGGTGTGCTGGGACCAGTGGTACCCGGAAGCGGCCCGGCTGATGGCGCTGGCCGGCGCCGAACTGCTGCTCTACCCCACCGCCATCGGCTGGGATCCGGACGACGTGCAGGACGAGAAGAACCGCCAGCGCGACGCCTGGGTGCTGAGCCATCGCGGCCACGCCGTGGCCAATGGCCTGCCGGTACTGTCGTGCAACCGCGTCGGCCACGAGGCCTCGCCGCTGGGTGCGTCGGGCATCGACTTCTGGGGCAACAGCCACGTGCTCGGCCCGCAGGGCGAGTTCATCGCCGAAGCCGGCGCCGAGCCGACCGTGCTGGTCTGCGAGGTCGACCTGCAGCGCAGCGAGCACGTGCGCCGCATCTGGCCGTTCCTGCGCGATCGCCGCATCGACGCCTACGGCGACCTGCTCAAGCGCTACATCGACTGACCGCCCACATGCCCTTTGTTGTTGTAGGAGCGACGCAAGTCGCAACGGGGCCTTGCCGGTGAATACCCCGTCGCGACTTGCGTCGCTCATACAACAGGAACAACGAGCAGACGAGATGACCCCCACGATCCGCGACGCTACCCCGGCCGATATCCCTGCCATCACCGCGATCTACGCGGTGGAGGTCACCGACTTCGTCAACACCTACGAATACGAGGTACCGGACGGGGCCGAGATGGCGCGGCGCATGGACGACATACGCGCGCGCGGCTACCCGTACCTGGCCGCCGAACTGGATGGCGAAGTCGTCGGCTATGCCTACGCCGGCAGCTTCCGCTCCCGCGCCGCCTACAACCGGGTGGTGGAGAACTCGGTCTACGTCGCCGCCACCGCGCAAGGGCGTGGCGTTGGCGCGGCGCTGCTGCAGGCACTCATCGATGCCTGCGTCGCACGCGGCTTCCGGCAGATGGTCGCAGTGATCGGCGAACCGGCCAACACCGCCTCGATCAAGCTGCACGAGCGCTTCGGCTTCCGCCACATCGGCACCTTCCCCGGCATCGCGTGGAAACACGGGCGCTGGTTGGACACGGTTTTCATGCAGCGCGCGCTGGGCCCCGGCAGCGGTGCGCCACCTTCCGACGAATGATGCAATGACCGACACCAACGCAACTCCCTCGCCCGCCCTTCCCGCCGACCAGCCGCTGCGCATCGTCGAACGCGATGGCGTGCGCTACACCCTGCTGGGTACCGCGCACGTCTCCGCCGCCAGCGTGCAGGCGGTGGAACAGGCCATAGGCAGCGGCCGGTTCGACGCGGTGGCGGTCGAACTGGACCCGCAGCGCCTGCAGGCGCTGACCGACCCGGACGCGATGGCGCGGCTGGACCTGGTCGAGGTGATCCGCAAGGGCCGCGTGGCCCTGTTCGCCGCCAACCTGGCGCTGGCCGCCTACCAGCGCCGGCTGGCCGAGCAACTGGGCATCGAGCCCGGCGCCGAACTCAAGCGCGCGGTGGCGCTGGCGCAGGAGAACGGCCTGCCGGTGCACCTGATCGACCGCGATGTTGGCCTGACCTTCCGCCGTGCCTCGCGGCAACTGGGCTTCTTCGGCAAGCTGAAGCTGGTCGCCGGCCTCGGCGCCGGCCTGTTCTCGTCGGAGGACGTCGGCGAGGAGGAAATCGAGAAGCTCAAGCAGGGCGACATGCTCGAGTCGAGCTTCGGCGAATTCGCCAGCGAGAGCCCGGCGCTGTACGAAACCATCATCGGCGAGCGCGACCGCTACATGGCCACGCGCCTGCGCGAGGAGCACGACGCCGGGCAGCGCAACGTGCTGGCGGTGGTCGGCGCCGGCCACCTCGCCGGCCTGGCCCGCTACCTGGAAACCGATACCGAAGCGCCCGGCCCGCTGCGTTCGCAGCTGGAAGCGGTGCCGAAGAAGCGCAACATCCCCTGGATCACCCTGGCCATCCTCGCCGTGGTGCTGGCCGGCATCGGCGTCGGCTTCTGGAAGGGCGGGCTGGACATGGGCACGCACATGCTGGTGATCTGGGCGCTGTACACCGGCGGGCTGGCGGGCCTGGGCGCGCTGCTGGCCGGCAGCCACCCGCTGAGCATCCTCACCGCCATTGCCGTGGCGCCGTTCAAGCCGTTCCGCCTGAGCATCCCCACCGGCGCCTTCGCCGCGCTGGTGGAGACGCGGCTGCGCAAGCCGGCCTACAACGACTTCCTGCAACTGCGCGACGACGCCCAGACCTTCAAGGGCTGGTACCGCAACCGCGTCACCCGCATCGTGCTGACCTTCATGCTGACCAACATCGGCAGCATGCTCGGCCTGTGGCTGACCGGCTTCACCGTGTACGGCAAGCTCGCCGGCTGAAGCTTCTGGTCGATGCGGGGGCCGGGGTCTATCGGATGGCCCCGTGTCGGCCGAACCCGGCACTCGCCGTAGGTCGAGGCTACGCCCCCGACGCTGATATGCCATGAAACGCGTCGGGGGCGTAGCCCTGACCTACGGCCAGGCGATGGTGCCGGCCGCGCTGGCCGGCACTCCGCGCTCGACTCAACTTCCCTGTGGTTGCCGGCCAACGGCCGGCACTACCTCCAACGCCGGCAACCCGCGGGCGCGCCGCACCAGCCGCGCGGTGCCGGTGCGCAGGTCGTCGAGGATCGCGTAGATGGTTGGCAGGAACAGCAGGCTGACCACGGTCGAGAACGCCAGCCCGCCGGCGATGGCGCGGGCCATCGGGTAGTACGGCGGCATGCCGTCGGCGGTCTGCGTGTTCAACGCGATCGGGATCATCGCCAGGATCGCCGTGCCCATCGTCATCATGATCGGGCGCAGGCGTTCGCGGCTGCCCTCCACCAGCGCGTCGGTGCGGGCCATGCCGCGCCGTCGCAGGTTGTTGATGTGCTCGATCATCACGATGCCGTTGTTCACCACCACGCCCATCAGCACCAGGATGCCGATCACCGCCATGATGTTCATCTCGGTGCCGGTCAGCCAGAACAGCCAGTAGACGCCGAAGATCGAGAACAGCACGCAGGACATGATCGCCGCCGGGAACAGCAGCGACTCGAACACCGCGGCCATGATCACCAGCATCAGGATCAGCGCGATGAAGATGCTGTTCACCATCTGCTGCATGCCGTCGAAGTTGATGTTGAAGCTGCCGCCGGCAAAGGTGTAGCCATAGCCCGGCGGGAACTGCACGTTGTCCAGCGCGGTCTCGATGGACTTGCGCGCCGCGTCCATCGGCACGTCCTTGGCCAGCCCGGCCTCCACCCGCAGCATGGTCTGCCGGTTCAGGCGCTGGATCGAGTTCGCCGCCGGGTTGACGCTCACGTCCACCATCGCCAGCAGCGGCACTTCCTTGCCGCTGGCGGTGCGCACCATGAACGAGGACAGGTCCTCGACGCCATAGTTCTCCGAGCCGGCGAAGCGCACGTTGACCGGGATCTCGACGTCTTCGCGGTGGAAGTCGCGCAGCGAGGAGCCACGCAGCGCCATGCCGACGAACTGCGCCACCTGCTGCGCGGAAAAGCCGTAGGCCGCGGCGCGCTCGCGGTTCACCCGCACCGCCAGTTCGGTGTTGGCGTCGCCGGTATCCACGCGCACGTCGCGCAGCTTCGGGTCGCGCGCCAGCATCGGCACGATGTCGTCGGCCAGTTCCCTCAGAGTCTGGGTCGAGTCGCCGACCAGGCTGAAGCGGATGCCCTGCCCTTCGCTGCCCATGCCGCCGGGCCAGCCGATGCCGATCTTGGCGCGCGCCGACTGCGGCAGTCCCTTGCGCACCTCTTCCTCGATCTTCTTGCTCAGCTCGCGGTCGTCGATGTCCAGGAACAGGCGGGTCTGCGCCCAGCCCTGCTCGCTGTAGCGGCTGTATACCCGCTCGATGTGGAATTCCTTGCGCTTGGCGTTGACGAAATCCTCCACCCGCGCCACTTCCCTGCCCATTTCCTCCTTGGAATAGGCGCCGCGCCACTGGTAGAAGATGTTGATCTCGCTCGGGTCGCTCTCGTCGCCGCCACCCTGGGTGTGGGTCATCGGGAACAGGCTGGCCAGCGAGATGGCGAGGATGCCGGCCACCGCCCAGCCGCGGTGCTGCAGGGTCCAGCGCAGCGCGCGCGCATAACGCTCCTGCAGGCGGCTGATGAACGGCGACTTCAGCGCCGGCGGCGTGCGCATGCGCGCCGACAGCATCGGGATCAGGCTCACCGCCACCAGCCACGACGCCAGCAGCGACACCGAGATGGTCACCGCCAGCTGCGACAGGTAGATGGTGATGATGTTCTTCTCGCCGAACATCATCGGCAGGAACACCACGCAGTGGCACAGGGTGCCGGCCGACAGCGCGATGGCCACGTGGCGGGTGCCGATGATGGAGGCCAGCGATGGCTGGTTTGGGTACTTCTCGCGCTCCTGGTAGATGCTCTCCACCACCACCACGGCGTTGTCCACCAGCATGCCCACCGCCAGCAGCAACCCCATCATCGAGATGATGTTCAGGGTGATGCCGGCGAAGTACATGAAGCCCAGGGTCATGATGAAGCAGATCGGGATGGCCAGCGACACCATCAGCGTCGACGGCCAGTGACGCAGGAAGGCGTACAGCACGATCACCGACAGCAGCAGGCCGATCGCGCCGGCCTCGGCCAGCGCCAGCAGCGAGCTGATCACCGCCTGCCCCTGGTCGTCGGTGACCTCGATGCCGATGCCGCGCATCGCCGGGTCGTCCTTCAGCACCTCGACCTCGGCGCGCACCGCGCGCGACAGGTCGACCAGGTTGGCCGCGCGCTCCTTGTAGATGTCCACGCCGACGCTGGGCTTGCCCTCCATCTGCCGCACGTAGCTCATGCGCTGCGGCTTCAGGCCGACCTCGGCGATGTCCGACAGCCGCGTGCCGCGCTGGTCGATGGGCAGGTCGCGCAGCGACTGCAGCTCCAGCAGTTCGCCGCGCGGCTGCACCCGCAGGCGCCGCCCGGCCTCGGTGATCTGCCCGGCCGATACCGAGAAGTTCGCCGCCTGCAGCTTCTGCACCAGTTCGTTGAGCGCCACGCCGTGGGCGCTGAGCCGGTCCTTGTCCAGCGCCACCAGCACTTCCTGCTTGGCCACGCCCTCCACTTCCACGCGCGCCACGCCGGGCAGCCGTTCCAGGCGCTGCTTGATGGTGCGCTCGATCATGTCCGCGCGCGCGGTCAGGTCTTCCTGGCTGTTCAGGCGCAGGCTGATCGCTTCCTGGTCGCTGGTGCTCCAGCGCTGCACGTAGTAGCGGCGGAAGTCGTCCGGCAACTGGTCGCGCACCGCGTCGATGCGCTCGCGCGCTTCCGATGCGGCCATCGCGATGTCGCGGCCCCAGTCGCTGAACTCGACCTGGATCTGCCCGCCCTCGGCATTGGCGCGCGCGTTCATCGACTTGATGCCCGGCATCGTGGCGATGGCCTCTTCCACCGGCCTCAGCAGGTTGCGCTCCACCTCTTCCGGGGTCGAGCCGGGATACGGCAGCGACACGAAGAAGAACGGGATGGTGGCCTCCGGCTCGGCCTCCAGCGGCAGCCGGAACGCGGCGATCAGGCCGATAGCCACCATCGACACGAACAGCATGATGGTGGTGACGGGGCGGCGGATGGACAGCTCGGTGATGTTCATCCGTTTCAGCCCTTCAATCCGCCGTCGCCGACCGCGTCGTGCTCGTGCGCCAGCACCTGCTCGACCTGCTCGGCCTGCTGCCGCGCGCGGCGGCCGCGCTCGGCGTAGTACTCGTCCGGCTTGCGGTCCAGCAGGTCGTACACCACCGGGATCACCAGCAGGGTCAGCATCGTCGAGACCAGCAGGCCGCCGATCACCGTGATCGCCATCGGCGAGCGCACCTCGGCGCCCTGGCCGAAGGCCAGCGCCAGCGGCAGGAAGCCGAACACCGCGCACAGCGTGGTCATCATGATCGGGCGCAGGCGCGAGCGCGCGCCCTCCACCAGCGCGGTGCGCTTGGCCACGCCTTCCTCGCGCAGTTGGTTGACCTTGTCGATCAGGATGATGGCGTTCTTCACCACCAGCCCGACCAGCAGGATCAGGCCGATGAACACCACCACCGACACCGGCGAGCGCGCCAGCAACAGCGCCGCCACCGCGCCGACCAGCGCCAGCGGGATGGTGAACAGGATCACGAACGGGTGCAGCAGCGACTCGAACTGCGAGGCCATCACCAGATAGACCAGGAAGATCGCCAACCCGAAGGCGAACAGCAGCGAGCGGATCGATTCACCCAGCTCTTCGCCCTGCCCGCCGATGTGCATGCCGACGTCGGTGCCCAGCGGGTCCTCGGCGACCATGCCCTGCACCTCGGTGATCGCCTTGCCCAGATCGATGTCGCGCAGGTTAGCCGAGACGATGGCGACGCGGCGCAGGTCGGCGCGGTGGATCTCGCTCGGGCCGGTGGTGGCGACCACCTCGGCGACCGAGCCCAGCTCCACCGGCTTGTTGCCGCTGGGGTTGACGATCAGGCGGCGGATGTCGTCGACCGAGGAGCGCTCCGATTCCTGCACGCGCACCAGCACGTCGATCTTGCGGTCGCGGAAGCTGTAGCGGGTGGCCACGTTGCCCTTGACCTTGTTGACCACCGCATCGGCGATCTGCCGGGTGGTCAGGCCCAGCGCGGCGGCGCGGTCCTGGTCGAACAGGATCTGGATTTCCGGGAAGCCCTGCTCCACCGTCGACTTGACGTCGGCGTAGTGCGGGTTCTGCCGCAGCATGCCGGCGAGCTTGTTGCCGGCCACGCGGATGGCGTCGAGGGTGTTGCCCTCGATCTCGATCTCCAGCGGCGGCGACAGCGCGAACAGCTCCGGCCGCGCGAAGTCCACCTGCGCCGCCGGCCATGCCTTCATCGTCTGCCGCAGCTTCTCGGTCAGCTCCGGCTCGCGCGAGGTGTCGTCCATCACCACCGACAACTTGCCGATGTTCTCGCCGCTCTCGGTCGGGCTGGCGTCCAGCCGCGTGCCGGTGCCGGAAACGCCGTACAGCAGGCGCACGCCGGCTTCGTCGGCATGCCGGCGCTGCACCTCACGCACCAGCGCGTCGGTCTGCGCCAGCGGCGTGCCCGGCGGCAGCTTGGCAGTCATCTCGAAGCGGTCCTGCGCCAGCTGCGGGATCAGGTCCACGCCCAGCAGCGGCAGCGCCAGCAGGGTCAGCACGAACGCCAATGCGGCGCCGCCGAGCACCGGCCACGGCCGTTTCAGCGCCGCCGGCAACATCCGCAGGTAACCGGCCTCGGCGCGGCCATACGGCGCCATCGCGATGTCGCTGGCCTTGCGCATCACCGGCCCGACCACCGCGGCGATGCCGCGGAACACGCGCACCACCATCCACGCCGCGGCGAAGAAGCCATAGCGGAACATCGCGCCGACGCCACGGCCAGTGAACGCCAACGGCTTCTGCCAGCGGCTGGCCGGGCGCCACGGCTGGCGCGGTTCCTCGGCCGGGAAGTCCAGTGGCGCGCGGCCCTTCAACGAACTCAGCATCGGGATCAGCGTCATCGACACCACCAGCGACACCGCGATGGCGATCGACACGGTCAGCGCCTGGTCGCGGAACAGCTGCCCGGCGATGCCCTCGACGAACACCAGCGGCAGGAACACCGCGATCGTGGTCAGCGTCGAGGCGACCACCGCCATGAACACTTCGCGCGTGCCCTTGATCGCCGCCTCCAGGATGCCCATGCCGCGCTCGCGCGCCTTGGCGATGGATTCGAGCACCACGATCGAGTCGTCCACCACCAGGCCGGTCGCCAGCGCCAGGCCGCCCAGCGACATCACGTTCAGGCTCAGGCCGAGCCGGCCCATGAAGAAGAACGTGGCGATGATCGAGATCGGCAGCGACAGCGAGATGACGAAGGTGCTCCAGCCATCGCGCAGGAACAGGAAGATGATCAGCACCGACAGCAGGCCGCCGATCACCGCGTCGATCTTCACGTCCTTGATCGCGTGGCGGATGAACACCGACTGGTCCTCCACCACCGTCATCTCGATGTCCTTGGGCATCTGCTTGCGGATGGTTTCCAGCTTCGCCTCCAGCGCGTCGGCGGTGGACACGGTATTGGCGTCGCCTTCCTTGTAGACCGCCAGCTCCACCGCCTCGTGGCCGGCGCTGCGGATCACCGCCTCGCGCTCCTTGTAGCCCTGGTAGACGTTGGCCACGTCCTTCAGCCGCACCGTGGCGACGTTGGCGCCGCCGCCGTCGCTGCGCAGCGCGGCGATCACGTTCGGGTCGCGGCTGCCGAGGATGGCGGTCATCAGCTGCCGGTTCTCGCCGGTGGACGAGGCGCTCGCGCCGCCACCGGCCGTGGTCAGCAGCATCTCGCGCATCTGCTCGACCGTGGCGAACTGGTTGACCGTACGCACCAGATAGCGCTGCGAGCCTTCCTCCAAGCGGCCACCGGACAGGTTGACGTTCTCCTGCTCCAGGCGCTGGATCACCGTGTCCAGCGACAGCCCCAGCTGCGCCAGCTTGCGCTGGTCGATGTCCACCTGGACCTCGTCCTCGAGGCCACCACCGACCTTGACCGCGGCCACGCCGCTGACCGGTTCGAGCTTGCGCTTGAGGTCGTCGTCGGCATAGCGGCGCAGTTCCATCAGCCGGCGCACCGCGTCGGCCTCGCTGCCGCCCTCCTGCTTCGACGACAGCGCCAGCCGCATGATCGGCTGCGTGGACGGGTTGAAGCGCAGCAGCACCGGCGGCTTGGCCTCCAGCGGCAGCTGCAGCGTCTCCATCTTGTCGCGCACGTCCAGCCCGGCCTGCTGCATGTCCGTGCCCCAGGCGAACTCCAGCACCACGTCGCTCTGCCCGGTGCGCGAGATCGACTTGAGCTTGCGCAGGCCCTTGACGATGCCCAGCGCTTCCTCGGCCGGCTGCGAGATCAGCGTCTCGATCTCCGCCGGCGCGGCGCCTTCGTAATCGGTGCGCACGGTCAGCGTGGGGTAGCTGAGGTCCGGCAGCAGCTCGACCTTCAGGCTCGACAACGAGATCAGGCCGAACAACACCAAAGTGAGCGTCATCATCGCGATGGTGACGCGGCGGCGGGTGGCGAATTCGATCAGGTCGAAGCCGCGGCCGCCGGCGGCCGACGGGTCGTGCGCACTCATTGCTTGGTCGCCTGCGCAGCCGGTGCCTTGGCCGCGGCCACCGCCTTCTCCTGGCCGATCACCTGCACCGCGCTGCCCTCGCGCAGCGCCGCCTTGCCGGCGACGACCACTTCATCGCCCTGCTTCAGGCCTTCGCGCACCTCGACCCAGCCGGCATCGTCGTAACCCAGCTTCACCTCGTTGCGCAGCGCCTTGCCGTCGCGCACCACGTACACCGCCGGTTCGCCGCCGTCTTCCAGCAAGGCCGCGCGCGGCACCACCAGTGCATCGGCGCGCTGGTCGTAATTGATGCTCAGGCGGCCGAACATGCCCGGCTGCAGGCCCTCCCCGCCGGAGAACGTGGTCACCACGCGGAACGTGCCGGTACCGGTGTCCACCACCGGCGATACCCGATCCACCGTGCCGGTGAAGCTGCGGCCCGGCAGCGCGTCGGCGGCCAGTTCCACCGTCTGCCCCGGCTTGAGCTTGGCGATCTCGCGTTCAGGCACGTTGAGCGTGGCCTCCAGCTTGCCGCTGTCGACGATGCGGATGATCGGCGAGTTGATCTGCACGAAGTTGCCCGGCTTGATGTCGCGCGAAGCCACCACGCCGGAAATCGGCGCCACCACCGTGGTGTAGGACAATTCCAGCGTCGCCATGCGGTATTGCGCGCGGGCATTTTCCAGGTCGAAGCGCAACTGGTCCACGTCGGCGGCACTGACCAGTTGCTGCTGCACCAGCTTCTGCGCGCGCTGGTAGCTGTTTTCCAGCTTGCGCATCTGCGCCTCGCTCTGCGCCACGGCCAGCCGCGCGCGGTCCGGGTCCAGCCGCACCAGCGGCTGCCCGGCCTGCACCGCCTGTCCTTCCTCGACCATCACCGCCAGCGCCACGCCGGAGGTCTTGGCGACCACCTGCGACTCGGCGCGCGCTTCCAGCGAGGCCGTGCCGGTGTAGCTGGCGGCGATCGCGCGGTGCGTGGCCCTGGCCACCTCGACCGGTACCGCATCGCTGGCCTGCTGCCCGTCCGGCGCCCCGACCTTGGCCGCCTCGCCGCCGGCCTTGCAGCCGCCCAGCAACAGGGTCGTGACGAGGAGCGCGGCAGCGCAGCTTCCGGTGCGGCCGGGCATGGAGAAGAGTCGAGACATCGCGGTTCCCTGTAGATGCTTGGGTTAGGTGTTATAGGAAAGTATTGCACCACCCCACACCAACACCATGCGCCAAAGGTCATGCCTGCGTGACGCGCCGCACCATCAATGAACTGTTCCGTAACGGTGAATGCGGGAGCTATACTCGGACCGTTCCACGGTTCAGCCAAGGAACCACCAGACCCGTATCCCGGACAAGGAAACCATGCGCCCGCAGCCGCTCGCCGCTTGTCTTGCTCTGGCCCTCGCCCTGCCCTTCGGGGCCGCCGCGCAGGCCGAACCGCAGCCCGAACCCGCCGCCACGCCGGCGGCCACCACCGGCAACGCCGAAGCCGGCAGGGTGCTGGCCTACACCTGCCAGGGCTGCCACGGCATCACCGGCTACAAGAACGCCTACCCCAGCTACCGGGTGCCGAAGATCGGCGGCCAATCGGCCCAATACCTGACCCAGGCGCTGACCGAATACCGCGAGGGCAAGCGCAAGCACCCGACCATGCAGGCGCAATCGATGAGCTTCGGCACGCAGGACATCGCCGATCTCGCCGCCTACCTCTCCACCATCAAGTAAGCGCCGCTCATGTCGAAAGCCACGCACGCCACGCGTATTGCCATCGCCCTGTTTGCGGCCTGCACCCTGGCCGCCTGTTCCGGATCCGCCGACCACTCCGCCACCGACCCCGGCCACGCCAGCGGCGAGCACGGCTCCAGTTCTTCCGCCGGCCTGCCGCAGGGGCGCATCGCCATCGGCGAGCAACTGGCCAACAGCAAGGGCCAAGCCACCGGCCAGAGCTGCATCGACTGCCACGGCGCCGACGGCAACCAGCCCATCGACGCCACCTATCCGCGCCTGGGCGGCCAATACGGCGACTACCTGGCCCACGCGCTGCAGGCCTACCGCAGCGGCGACCGCGAGCACATGCTGATGTCGCCGCAGGCCGCCAACCTCAGCGATCAGGACATCGCCGACCTGGCCGCCTGGTTCGGCTCGCGCCCGAGCCAGCTGCGCGACCTGCACGGGCTGAAGTAAGGCTCTCTTCACCCGGCTGTCCGCCGGGCCGGCATGCCGTAGATGCGGGGCTTGCCCCGCATGAAGCTTTGCCGGCAGGGCCCCATGCGGGGCAAGCCCCGCATCTACGACAAACGGTTCTTCCCCTTGGCGACCCGGCAGGTGCCAAGGGGTTGCCGTGAGTGGCATGCCACCGCCACGTTCCGCAACGTCCATCGCCATCGCCCCCCCCTGCATCAACGGCTGCCGTTGTCTTCCTGCAGTTCCTTCTTGAACGGAATGTCCGGCGGCGGGCGGGCGCTGGCTGGTTGTTCCTGCATGTCCGGGTTGGTCAGGCCGCAGCCGCCACCGAACTGCAGCATCGACACTACGCAGGAAATCTTCGTCTTCGTGCCCGGAATCGGGATCTCGATGTTCTTGATGCCCTTGCGCACCCATTCGGCCAACAGCGATTCGTTGGGCACCCAGTACTTGTCGAACGAGGTCGGGGTGTAGTCGTACGGCGGTCGCTTGAGCCAGGTGCCGGCCTGGGCGATGCGTTCGCGGCTCCAGCTGTCCGAATCGCCCCCCGGCGCGCCGCGTGTGGCGTCCTGCCCGCGCCCCTCGCCATCATCGGCCAGGCGCACACTGCCGTCGGCATTGAACAAGCCCTTGTCAGCCTGCCCACCCGCATTTCCCGCCGCCTGGCGTTGCGAAGCACCCCAGTCATCCGAACGGTCCGGCGTCGCCCAGCCACCGGACCGGTCCTGCGGCCTGGGGCCGGCCCCCGGGCTGGTGCCCGGACGCGCAGCGGGGGCGGGCGCGGGCGCGGCGCTCGATTCCGCCGCGCCCGCAGCCGGAGTCGCGGCCGCTGCCAGGCCCTGCTCGGCCGTTGCCGCAGCTTCCTCACCCGCCGTCGACGATGCCACCGCCGGAGCTTCCTGCACACCCGGCACCTGCCGCTCGCGCACGGCCACATCCGGCCCTTGCAGCCGCACTTCCGTTTCACGCGGGCGCACCGGCGCCATCTCCACTTCCCGCGAGGTCGCCACCTCGATCTGCCGTTCGCGCACACCCGGTTCCGGCGTGCGCAACCGCACCTGCGCATCGCGCGGGGCGAGCGGCGCCAAGGCCACCTGTTGCTGCGGCACCACTTCGATTTGCCGCTCGCGGACCTGTACCTGCGGAGCCTCCACCCGCGGCGATGCGATGACCGGGGCGCGCACCGCCTGCACCGGCTGCGGGCGTTCGACCACAGTCTCGATGCTGCGCTCGCGCACCCGTGGCTCCGGCGCATGCAGTACCGGGGCAACCAGACTGGGCGGCGGCACCACGAAATCCGTGGTCGGCCGTGGGGTCTCGGTTGCCTGCAACGATTGTTCGGAAGCCGGCGCCGGCGCGGGGGCATCTACCGGCACGGGCGTCGTTTCCGCCGGTTGCGCTCGTGCGGCGACGGCCTGCTCCACCGGTACAGCCGGTTCCGCGAGCGGCACCGCTTCCGGTTGCACCGGGGCCGGCCTGCCACCTGCGGGCCGGTCGCCACGTGCCACGGCGGGTGCCTGTGCCCCGGCCGGCGCCGCCGGGGCGCCGCCACCTTCTTCCTGCACCGTGCCACGGCCGATGTATTCGACCTGCACCCGTTCGCCTTCATCGGCACGCTCGTCGGGCACGTTGCTGCGCACCAGCGCCACCCACACCAGCAATATCGCGAACACCAGATGCAAGGCGACGCTGAAGAAAGCGGCAAACCAGCGCAGGCCGCGCTGGTCGCGCGGCGGCGATTCGCCGCCATGCCAGAGCAGCAGCAACATCACCTGCCAGAAGGCCCGCGCGGGTGGCCTGCGTTCAGGCGGCAGCGTCCTTCCCGCTACCACGCCGATCATTTCAGCCGGCACGAAGGCCGACTTCACCCGCGACGCCCAACCGCGTAGCCAGCCGCTCCAGCTGTACGGCATGCCGGTACGACGGTCGTGCAGCCGCACGGCCCGGCCACGCGCCGCCAGCAGGTCGATCAACTCGGCTACCGATGGCACCGGCATGCCGGAAGCGGCTCAGCCCGCCTTGCCGCGCGGGATGTAGGGCGCGTGACCACTGTCGTGGTCGGTGGCGTCGCGCACCGCGGTCACGCCGGGCACGCGGGCCAGCAGGGTCTTCTCGATGCCCTGCTTCAAGGTCACGTCGGCCATGCCGCAACCGTGGCAACCACCGCCGAAGCGCAGCAGCACCACGCCATCGGCGGAAACCTCCTGCACCGCGACGTGGCCGCCATGCGAGGCCAGCTGCGGGTTGACCTCGTTCTCCACCACCCAGTGCACGCGCTCGACCAGCGAGGCCGCCTCGCCCGGCACCTCGCCCTTGATCTTCGGTGCCTTGATGGTCAGCTGCCGGGTGCCGGCGGCCTGGGTGACGTAGTCGATCTCGGCGCCGTCCAGCCATGCCACGCTGGCGGCCGCCACGTACAGCGTGAAACCGTCGCAGTCCACCGCCCACTCGTCGCCCTGCAGGTCGGCCGGCTCGGCGAACTCCAGGCGCGCATCGGCGCGCGGCGTCCCCGGCTCCACCGCGCTCAGGCGCACGCCCATGCCCGGTATCGCCTCGCGTTCGATCAACTTGCGGAAATGGCTCTGCGCGGTATCTGAAATCTGGATCATGCGGGTATTCTAGCCGGGTCTTGGTTGCCGCTGGCGGGACGCTGTTTCCACCGGTGGCACCCTTGCGGTCCTTTCTTCGATGGAGGTTGTCGTGGCCCCTGATCTGATTCCACTGGCGCAGGCGCACTGCCTGCCGCGCAAAGGCAGCGAACACCGCCTCGGCGAGGCCCGGCTGGCCGAACTGCTGCCGCAGGTGCCGGGCTGGGAGCTGGCCGAGAACGGCCAGGCGCTGCTGCGCACCTTCCGTTTCGACGACTACCACCGCACCATCGCATTCGTGAATGCGCTGGCGTGGATCGCCCACCGCGAAGACCACCACCCCGACCTCGGCGTGCACTACGACCGCGCGGTGGTGCGCTTTTCCACCCACGACGTGGGCGGCCTGAGCGAGAACGATTTCATCTGTGCCGCCAAGGCATCGGCGCTGACGGAGCAATGACATGAAGCCATACCTGCTGTCCGCTTCCCTCTGCCTCGCCGCCCTGCTCGGTGCCTGCACGTCCTCCGAGCAGCCCGCGGCGCCGGCCGTCGCCCCCACCGAAGTCGCCGCGGTGCAGACGCCGCCGCCGGACTACCCGCCCGAGCTGGCCTGCGCCGGCGTCGGCGGCAAGAGCGTGCTGAAGGTCGTGGTCGGGCCGGAAGGCGCGCCCACCAACGTCTCGCTGGTCGCCAGCAGCGGCAACGGCCAGCTGGACGAAGCGGCCGCCGCCCGCGTGCGCGAATGGAAGTTCAAGGCCGCCACCCGCAACGGCCAGCCGGTTTCCACCACCATCCAGGTGCCGGTCAGCTTCAACCCGCCGCAGCCCAAGCCCGACGAGTGCTTCGCCATCGAGGAACGGATGCGCCGCGGCGGTTGATGCACCGCCTCTTCCCCCACATCGAGCGGCCTTCGTGATCTCCACCGAAAACCTCTGGGTCGCCTTCGCGCTGACCCTGGCCGCCGGCCTGGCCACCGCCATCGGCAGCCTGATGGTGCTGTTCTCGCGCCGCCCCAACCCGCGCCTGCTGGCGTTCGGGCTGGCCTTCGCCGGCGGCGCGATGGTGTACGTGTCGCTGTCGGAAATCCTCAACAAGTCGATCGCCTCGTTCGCGCTGGCGCACGGCGAGCGGCTGGGCTTCACCTGGGGCACGCTGTCGTTCCTGGCCGGGGTGCTGCTGATCGTCGGCATCGATCACCTGATCCCCAACCCGCACGAAAGCCTGGACAAGCAGGACCCGCTGTTCCGCGACGACAACCGCAGCTACATCCGCCGCGTCGGCCTGCTGACCGCGGTGGCGATCACCGCGCACAACTTCCCGGAAGGGCTGGCGACCTTCTTCGCCACGCTGGAAAGCCCCTCGGTGGGCATGCCGCTGGCGTTCGCCATCGCCATCCACAACATCCCCGAGGGCATCGCCATCGCGGTGCCGGTGTATTTCGCCACCAACAACAAGTTCTATGCCTTCGGCGCCAGCCTGCTGTCGGGGCTGGCCGAACCGGTGGGTGCGGCGATCGGCTATTTCGCGCTGTCCGGCGTGCTGTCGCACAGCACCTTCGGCATCGTGTTCGGCATGATCGCCGGGGTGATGGTGTTCCTCGCCCTGGACGAACTGCTGCCGGCGGCCAAGCGCTACGCCAAGGGCCACGAAACCGTCTACGGGCTGGTCTCCGGCATGGCGACGCTGGCGATCAGCCTGGTGCTGTTCAAGTGGTGACCACCCACCGTAGGAGCGCACCTTGGTGCGCGATGGGGTTTTCCCGGTACAGCCCCATCGCGCACCAAGGTGCGCTCCTACGGCCTCACCCCAGCCTGTCCAGCACCTCGGCCAGCTCCGGCGCCAGCGGCGCATTCAGTACGTAGGGCGTCTTGCCGGCATCCAATGCGAACTCCAGTGATGCCGCATGCAGGAACAGCCGCTTCAACCCCGCCTGCTCGCGCAGGCGCTTGTTGACCGCCGGGTCGCCGTACTTGTCGTCGCCGGCCACCGGGTGGCCGATGTGCAGGGCATGCACGCGGATCTGGTGGGTGCGCCCGGTCTCGATCCGTACCTCGCAATAGGAATGGCCGCCGCGCCGCTCCAGCACCCTGAAGTGGCTCAGCGACGGCTTGCCGGCGGCATTCACCTGCACATGGCGCTCGCCGCCCTGGCGCAGGCCGACGTGCAGGGGTGCATCCACGCTCATCACGCCATCGGGCATGCGCCCGGCCAGCAGGGTCAGGTAGCGCTTGCGGATCCCCCCGGTGGCGCCGTGGTCTTCGCGCAGCAGCGCCTGCAACTCGCTCAGCGCCGAGCGCTTCTTGGCCATCACCAGCAGCCCGGAGGTATCCCGGTCCAGCCGGTGCACCAGCTCCAGCGTCTGGTTCGGGCGCAGCGCACGCATGGTTTCGATGGCGCCGTGGCTGATGCCGCTGCCGCCGTGGCTGGCGACCCCGGAGGGCTTGTTGATGACCAGCAGCCGCGCGTCCTCGAACACGATGGCCTGCTCCATGCGCTGCAGGAAGCCGGCCGGCGGCGGCGTCTTGTCTCCGACTTCACTGAGATTGACCGGCGGTACCCGCACCTCCTCGCCCGCTTCCAGCTTACGCTCGGCCTTGGCGCGGCCGCCGTTGACCCGCACCTGGCCGCTGCGCACCAGCTTGTAGACCAGGCTGCGCGGGGCGCCCTTGAGCTGGCCCAGCAGGAAGTTGTCCAGGCGCTGCCCGGCCCGGTCTTCCGGAACCTTGATCAGGCGCACGCTGGATTTGGCCGCGGACGGGTTGCGGCGGTGTTCGGAGTCGGTCATCGGCCTGTTTATTCTGCTACACTCGGCGGGCGATATAAGGGTTTGATTTCGTTGGAAGTTGGTCAGGGCCAGAAGCCCCGCTCCCGACGGATCCGGCACAGTGCGCGGCCACCGCCCCCGGGGCGGCCATGTTAGCGGCTCACCGGCGTTCCCGGCCATCGCCGAGTGCCTGACAAGCATTCGCGCTGAACATGCCCCGCGCGGCGCTCCAGCTTGGCTGGGGCCGCCGCCGGTCCCGAAACACCTGAAAACTTGAACAAGAAGCGCTCCCGCGGCCTGCCGTGGTGTCGCAGCGCTGGAAACCCAAGCCGCCCTGTCCGCGCCTGCGCGAATGGGCGGCGAGCCGTGTCCAGAGGCCAAACGCCACGGCGTTCCGCGCGGTAGCAGCGCGCGAGGAACGCACAATGAAGCGAATGCTGATCAATGCCACGCAGGCCGAAGAACTGCGCGTGGCCATCGTGGACGGCCAGACCCTGTACGACATCGACATCGAACAGCCGTCCAAGGAACAGAAGAAGTCCAACATCTACAAGGGCCGCATCACCCGGCTCGAACCCTCCCTCGAAGCCGCCTTCGTCGACTACGGCGCCGACCGCCACGGCTTCCTGCCGCTGAAGGAAATCTCCCGCGACTACTTCCAGAGCGGCGTCGACCACAACAAGGCCGGCATCCGCGAACTGCTGCGCGAAGGGCAGGAAATCGTCGTCCAGGTGGACAAGGACGAGCGCGGCAACAAGGGCGCCGCCCTGACCACCTTCATCTCGCTGGCCGGCCGCTACATGGTGCTGATGCCGAACTCGCCGTCGGCCGGCGGCGTCTCGCGCCGCATCGAGGGCGAGGACCGCGCCGCGCTGAAGGAAGCGCTGGACAAGCTGAACATCCCCGACGACATGGGCGTGATCATCCGCACCGCCGGCGTCGGCCGCGATGCCGAAGAACTGCAGTGGGACCTGGACTACCTGCTCAGCGTCTGGCGCTCCATCGCCGAGGCCGCGCTGGCCAAGCCGGCGCCGTTCCTGATCTACCAGGAATCGCGGCTGATCGTGCGCGCCCTGCGTGACTACCTGCGCGCCGACATCGGCGAGATCCTGGTCGATACCGAGGAGCTGTACGAGACCGCGCGCGAGTTCATGCAGCAGGTGATGCCGCAGACCCTGCGCAAGCTCAAGCACTACAAGGACGACATCCCGCTGTTCAACCGCTTCCAGATCGAATCGCAGATCGAGGCGATCTACGAGCGCAACGTGCGCCTGCCTTCCGGCGGCTCGATCGTGGTCGACCAGACCGAGGCGCTGACCGCGGTGGACGTCAACTCGGCGCGCGCCACCAAGGGCAGCGACATCGAGGACACCGCGTTCCAGACCAACCTGGAGGCCGCCGAGGAAGTGGCGCGCCAGCTGCGCCTGCGCGACCTGGGCGGGCTGGTGGTGATCGACTTCATCGACATGTCCAGCAACAAGCACCAGCGCGAAGTCGAGAACCGCCTGCAGAACGCGCTCAAGTACGACCGCGCCCGCGTGCAGCTGGGCCGCATCTCGCGCTTCGGCCTGATGGAGATGAGCCGCCAGCGCCTGCGCCCGAGCCTGGGCGAATCCAGCCAGATCGTGTGCCCGCGCTGCGACGGCCAGGGCCGCATGCGCAGCATCGAATCGCTGTCGCTGTCGATCATCCGCGTCGCCGAGGAACACGCGATGAAGGAGAACACCGGGCAGGTGCTGGTGCAGGCCCCGGTGGAGATCGCCAACTTCCTGCTCAACGAGAAGCGCGGCGCGCTGCGCGAGATCGAGCAGCGCCACGACGCGCCGATCATCATCGTCGCCGACGAGCAGTTGCACACCCCGCACTACGAAGTCACGCGCCTGCGCGACAACGAGCTGGGCGAGGAATCCGGCAAGCCCAGCTACCAGCGCGGCACCCCGCGCAGGCTGCCGGTGCACGCGTTGACCAAGGCGCAGCTGAACATCCCGCCGGCGCCGGCCGTCACCCACGTCAAGCACAGCCAGCCGGCCCCGGTACGCGAAGTGGCCGAAACGGCTCCCGCCCCGGCTCCGGTTGCCACTCCGGCCGCCCCCGTCGCGGGCGGCGTGATGGGTTGGCTCAAGCGCGTCTTCGGCGGCGAAACCGCCCCCGCCGCGAAGCCGGCCCAACCGCAACGCCAGGACAACGGCCGCGGCAACCGCAACGACCGTGGCCAGCGCCGCAACGGCAACAACCCGCAGCCGCGCGGCAACCGCCGTGACGAGCAGCGCCGCCAGAACGGCAACGGCAATCCGCAGGAACAGAAGAACGCCGGCCAGCAGCCCAAGCAGCGCAATGAACAGGGCCAGCAGCAGGCCAACAAGCCACCGCGCAACAACGAGCAGCAACAGCCCCGGCAGCAGAAGCAACCCAAGCCGCAGCAGCAGAAGCCGCAGCAGGCCGTCGAGAAGGAAAAGCCTGCACAGCAGGTGACCGAAAAGCCGGCCCGCCAGTCCCAGCCCGAAGCAGCCCGCCCGGTAATCGCGCCGGCCGCCGCCACAGCCACCGTGGTTGCAACGGAAGCCACGGCCGCCATCGAGACGTTGCCGAAGGAAGCCCCCGCGGCAGCGGAAGCAGTTGCAGCCGTTCAGACCGAACAGCAGGCCGCCGCTCCCGCCGTCATCGACGATGCAACCGCCCCCGCAGCAGCAGCCGAGGAAACCGGTGGTGAAGGCAGCCGCCGTCGCCGCGGCCGTCGCGGTGGCCGCCGCCGTCGTCGCGGCAATGCCGACGGCAGCACTGCCATCGACAACCCGAACCAGGATGACGATGCTGGCGAAGACGGCGACGAGGACACGGCTACCGAAACCAACGAGTCCAACGCGACCCGCCCGGCCACGGCCCAGCCCGAGTTCGATTTCGACGACGAGCCGGTCACCGCTGCTGCAACGGTGGATACCCCGGCACCTGCTCGCGTGCAGGAAACCGCTGCGCCGGCTCCCGTGGTGAAGGCGGAGCCTGCCACCACCGACCTGGTCCTCGAACCCGTCGCAACGGAAGCGCCGGCGGCAAGCACGGAAGCGGTCACGCCGCCGGTCGAGGTGGTCGAGGCCAGCCATCCGACCGCTCCCGAAGCCGTGGAAACAGCAACGGTCAAAACCTCACCGGTAGCGGAAGTGGCTGCACAGCCGGCGCCGGAAGCAGTCCAGGAGCCGGCGCCCCCCGCCGCGGCTGAACCGGTCGATCCGGTCGTGGCAGCGCCGCCGGTCGTGGAGGAATACCCCATCCACGAACAGGCAGCCACTCCGTCAGCACCTGCCGCGCCGGAAAACGGCCAGCTTTTCGCCGAAGCACCGGCAACGAAAACCGAGTCGGCGAACGCCAACGCAGCTGACGACGAAACGACTGCTCTGCCGGCGGAAGAAACCGCTGCGGTGGACGACGCCAAGACGGACGACGACCAACCCCGCAGCGCCTGAGCAGGCGCTGTCGTCAACAACGAAAAAGCGGCCTGATGGCCGCTTTTTCGTTTCCCGGCTTCCCGTTTCCCACACGCAGGACAGGAGGCCTTCGGCTCAAATCGCCTTGGCCGGATCCATCACGCCGTACTGCGCCGCCAGACGCACCAGCGCGATGTTGTCGTGCACCCCGGTCTTCTGGAACAGGCGCGCCTTGTGCGTGTTCACGGTCTTGGCGCTGAGGCTGAGCCGGCGCGCGATCTCCTCCTGCCGCCGCCCCTGCATCAGCAGCAATGCCACTTCCAGCTCGCGCGGCGAAAGCCCGTCGAACGGCGAGTCGCTCCCCTCCAGGTTCGACAACGCCAGATTCTGCGCAATGTGGCTGGACAGGTAGCGACGGCCCAGCGCCACGTCGTGGATGGCGCGCACCAGTTCCTTCGCATCGCCGCCTTTGCCCACGTATCCCGACGCCCCGGCTTCCAGCAGCCGCCGCGGCATCGGCCCATCCTCGGACACCGAGACCACGATGACCCGGGTGCCGTGGTCGCCCTTGACGATGCGTTCGGTGATCTCCAGCCCGCTCAACCCCGGCAGGTGCAGGTCGCACAACACCACGTCCGGCTGCAGGCGCCGTATCTGCGGCAGCCCCGTCTCGCCGTTTTCCGCCTCACCCACCACCTCGATGTCGGTCTCACCGGAAAGAATCATCTTGATGCCGGTGCGCACCAGCGCGTGGTCGTCGATGAGAAATACCCTGATGGTCATGCGCACTCCTCTCCCTGGCAAACAGGTGACAGTTGTGACTCGCCGCGCCCCGTGTCCGGGCAGGCGGGCGATGGCAGCGCCAGCGCCCGTCATGGCGAAAGCCATGTGTATTATCAATCAGAAAAATGCCGGCTGACGCGGGGGATCGTCCCCTCCCCCATCGCACGGATGTCATGCGGCCGACCCTGAGCACAATGCGCGGATTGCCGATGCCCTTGCATCAGGGCATCCCCTACCCGCAGTTAGGGATACCCCGGAGGTGGCCCAGCCCCACTCCGGGGTCAAACGAATCATGCACGACCATACACGATGCCAAAAACAAAAGCGCCTGCGGATCATCGATCGCAGGCGCTTTCAGTTCTGGCGGAGTGAGAGGGATTCGAACCCTCGATAGAGCTTTTGACCCTATACTCCCTTAGCAGGGGAGCCCCTTCGGCCTCTCGGGCATCACTCCGTTTTTCTTTCTTTTCCCTGCCTCGCGCCGCGAAGCAGGGCGCGAAGAATACCGTTTAACAGGGTGAAAGGTAAACCCTTATTCGGAAGTTTCTTTGCTTCCCGGCGCCGCGGGTTCGTCACCGCGCTGGATGCGCTGGAAGATTTCCTCGCGGTGCACCGCCACGTCCTTCGGGGCGGTGATGCCGATACGCACCTGGTTGCCCTTGACGCCAAGCACGGTGACGCTGACCGAATCACCGATCATCAGGGTTTCGCCTACGCGGCGAGTCAGGATCAACATTTTGAGAATCTCCATTAACCGGCGGGGTTCCCCACCGGTATCGGCGCGCCTGTTGCCTGCGCCCCACGACAAAGGGAAAGATTGCCAATGTTACTGGCAGGACGCCAATGGCTTCAAGGCGCGCCGGTACATTGCGTTCACGCCAGGTGCGGCCTGACCCATTCCGACACGCCTTCGAGCGCGGCGACCAGCTTCGGGCCATCCTCTCCACCGCCCTGCGCCATGTCGGGACGGCCACCGCCCTTGCCACCGATCTGACCAGCGACATGGGCCAGCAGTTCCCCGGCCTTGACCCGGCCCAGCGCCGCGCCGCTCACGCCGGCCACCAGCGAGGCCTTGCCGTCCTGCGTACCGGCCAGCAGGACCACCGCGTCGCCCAGCTGCTGCTTCAGGCGGTCCACCGCCTCGCGCAGGGCCTTGGCGTCGAAGCCCTCCAGGCGCGCGGCCAGCACCTTCACGCCGTTGATAGCGACGGCCGAAGCGCCAAGGTCCGCGGTGGCGCCGGAAGCCAGCTTGGCCTTGAGCGCTTCCAGTTCGCGCTCCAGCTTCTTCTGACGCTCGCCGAGCTGGCGGATCTTGTCGACCACGTCGCTGGCGGCGCCGCCCAACAAGTGCGCGGCCTCGGCCAGGCGCGCCTCCTCCGCGTCCACGTGGTCCAGCGCGCCCTGCCCGGTCACCGCTTCGATGCGGCGCACGCCGGAGGACACGCCGCCTTCGGAGGTGATCTTGAACAGGCCGATGTCGCCGGTGCGCGCGACATGGGTGCCGCCGCACAGTTCGGTGGAATAGTCGCCCATCTTCAGCACGCGCACGTGCTCGCCGTACTTCTCGCCGAACAGCGCCATCGCGCCGAAGTCCAGCGCTTCCTGCATGCCCATGTGGTGCACTTCGGCGGCGTTGTTGGCGCGCACCTGCTCGTTGACCTTGCGCTCGACTAGCGCCAGTTCCTCGGCGGTGATCGGCTGGAAATGCGAGAAGTCGAAGCGCAGGCGGTCCGGTGCCACCAGCGAGCCCTTCTGCTGCACGTGGGTGCCCAGCACCTCGCGCAGCGCGGCGTGCAGCAGGTGGGTGGCCGAGTGGTTGAGGATGGTGGCGCCGCGGCGGGTGGTGTCGATCGCGCCGGACAGCACGTCGCCCAGCTTGATCGTGCCCTGCTTCACGGTGCCGACGTGGCCGTGGAACTGGCCGGCGAACTTCTGCGTGTCGCTGACGGCGATTTCCACGCCATTGGCGGACAACACGCCGTGGTCGCCCACCTGACCGCCGGACTCGGCATAGAACGGCGTCTGCGCGGTGAACACGATCACCGCATCGCCGGCCTGCACGGTGTCGACCGGGCGGCCATCCTTGAGCAGCGCGACGACCTTCAGGCCATCGGCCTGCAACTGTTCGTAGCCGAGGAACACGGTCGGCGACAGCGTGGCGACCAGTTCGGCCGGCAGCTGCACGCCGCCGCCGAACTTGCCGGCGGCACGCGCCATCTCGCGCTGGTGTTCCATCGCGCTGTCGAAGCCGGCCATGTCCACGGTCATGCCGCGCTCGCGGGCGATGTCGGCGGTCAGGTCGACCGGGAAACCATAGGTGTCGTACAGGCGGAACGCCTCGGCGCCGGGGATGATGCCGTCGCCGACCTTGGCCGCGACGTCGTCGAAGATCTTCATGCCGGCGTCCAGCGTCTCGGCGAAGCGTTCCTCTTCGGCCAACAGCGCCTTCTCCACGGTCGCGGCGGCGGCCGGCAGTTCCGGGTAGGCCTCGCCCATCAGTTCGACCAGCGTCGGCACCATCGCGCTGAAGAACGGCTGGCGCACGCCCAGCATCCAGCCATGGCGCAAGGCGCGGCGGATGATCCGGCGCAGCACGTAGCCGCGGCCTTCGTTGGACGGCAGCACGCCATCGACGATCAGGAACGCGCAGGCGCGGATGTGGTCGGCGATCACGCGCAGCGACTTGTTTTCCAGATCGGCGGTGCCGGTGAGTGCGGCGGCCCTGCCGATCAGGGTCTGGAACAGGTCGATTTCGTAGTTGGTGTGGACGTGCTGCAGGATCGCGGCCAGGCGTTCCAGGCCCATGCCGGTATCCACGCACGGTGCCGGCAGCGGCACCAGGGTGCCGTCGGGCTGGCGGTCGAACTGCATGAACACCAGGTTCCATATCTCGATGAAGCGGTCGCCGTCCTCGTCCGGCGAGCCCGGCGGGCCACCGGCGATGTGCTCGCCGTGGTCGTAGAAGATCTCGGTGCAGGGGCCGCACGGGCCGGTGTCGGCCATCTGCCAGAAGTTGTCCGAGGCATACGGCGCGCCCTTGTTGTCGCCGATGCGCACGATGCGCTCTTCCGGCACGCCGACCATGTCGCGCCACAGCGCGTAGGCCTCGTCGTCGTTGTGGTAGACGGTGACCAGCAGGCGCTCGGCCGGCAGCTTCCAGACGCCGGTCAGCAATTCCCAGGCCCAGGCGATGGCGTCCTTCTTGAAGTAGTCGCCGAAGGACCAGTTGCCCAGCATCTCGAAGAAGGTGTGGTGGCGGGCGGTGTAGCCGACCGAATCGAGGTCGTTGTGCTTGCCGCCGGCACGCAGGCAGCGCTGTACGTCGGCCGCGCGCACGTAGCTGCGCTTTTCCGCGCCGAGGAACACGTCCTTGAACTGCACCATGCCGGAGTTGGTGAACAGCAGGGTCGGGTCGTTGCCCGGCACCAGCGGCGCGGACGGCACGATGGTGTGGCCCTTGCCCTTGAAGAATGCGAGGAAGTCGGCGCGGATCTGGGAGGTGGTGACTTTGGCGGGTGTGTTCATTTGGACTGGCGATGAGCGGGCTGGCGGCCGCCGACGCCCATGCGGGACGCACGGGTATCCGGGGCGGACGAAACCCTGAAAGGGTATCAGGCCCGGCCCTCTCAGTCCTCAGGGTCGTAGCGGGTGGCGCTGCGGATGCAGCCGGCGTCGAAGCCGCGCCGGGCCAGCAGGTCCGCGGCCTTGCGCCGCTGCGCCAGGTCCTGCGGCCCGTCCTCGCCGAAACGGCGGCAGACCAGGTCGCGGCCGTTTTCGGCCCAGTCGCCCTCGAAGGTGGCCATCGCCGCCTCGATCTGCTCGCCGTCCAGGCCATGCGTGCCCAGTTCGGCACGGATATGCAGCGGGCCGTAGCCGGCATTGGAGCG
The DNA here is from genome assembly GCF_001431505.1 of Stenotrophomonas daejeonensis. Lineage (GTDB taxonomy): Bacteria > Pseudomonadota > Gammaproteobacteria > Xanthomonadales > Xanthomonadaceae > Stenotrophomonas > Stenotrophomonas daejeonensis. The sequence goes on along the minus strand of NZ_LDJP01000037.1, from coordinate 46,610 downwards.
GTTGCGTACCAGCGCTTCGGCGAAGCGCGCGTCGTCCTGCCAGCCCTCCTCGGCCAGCCGTGCGACCGCCACCGCGGCCTCGTCGGCGTCGATGCCCTTGGCGCGGAGCTTGCGCCCCAGTTCCTTGCGCGAATGCTCGCGCCGTACCAGCAGCCCGAGCGCCCGCTGCAAGGGCGTCTGCTCGCGCGGCCGCCGGCCGCGACGGGAGGATGGTTGCCGGTCTTCGCTGTCGTTCATCGCGTTGCCTGCCATCCCGCATGCGCGGGGCAAGCCCCGCACCTACGTGGGTTGGTGCCCGTGTCCATAAAACCGCGGGAGCGGGACGACGTCACTGACGATGCGCCGCCCCGCTCCCGCGGGCAATCAATCCTCGTCGCCTTCCTCGCGGTTGGCCTCGGTCGGCTGGAACTTCTCGCGTAGCTCGGCTTCGAGCTTGGCCGCCACCTGCGGGTTGTCGCGCAGGTAGCCGCGGGCGTTGTCCTTGCCCTGGCCGATGCGCTCGTCGCCGTAGCTGTACCAGGCACCGGCCTTGTCCACGAGCTTGGCGTCCACGCCCATGTCGATCAGCTCGCCTTCGCGACTGATGCCCTCGCCGTACAGGATTTCGGTGATGACCTGCTTGAACGGGGGCGCCAGCTTGTTCTTGACCACCTTGATCTTGGTCTGGTTGCCGATGATTTCGTCGCCCTTCTTGATCGCGCCGATGCGGCGGATGTCCAGGCGCACCGAGGCGTAGAACTTCAGCGCGTTGCCGCCGGTGGTGGTTTCCGGGCTCTGCCCGGGCATCATCACGCCGATCTTCATGCGCAGCTGGTTGATGAACACCACCAGCGTGTTGGAACGCTTGATGTTGCCGGTCAGCTTGCGCAGCGCCTGGCTCATCAGGCGGGCCTGCAGGCCCGGCAGCTGGTCGCCCATCTCGCCCTCGATCTCGGCCTTGGGGGTCAGCGCCGCGACCGAGTCGATGACCACGATATCCACCGAGCTGGAGCGCACCAGCATGTCGGCGATTTCCAGCGCCTGCTCACCGGTGTCCGGCTGCGACAGCAGCAGGTCGTCGACGTTCACGCCCAGCTTGGCGGCATAGATCGGGTCCAGCGCATGCTCGGCATCGATGAAGGCGGCAGTGCCACCCATTTTCTGGCACTCGGCGATCGCCTGCAGGGTCAGGGTGGTCTTGCCGGAAGACTCCGGGCCGTAGATCTCGACCACGCGGCCCTTGGGCAGGCCGCCGATGCCCAGGGCGATGTCCAGCATCAGCGAGCCGGTGGGAATGGCCTCGACGGGCTCGACCACGCGGTCGCCCATGCGCATCACCGAGCCCTTGCCGAACTGCTTCTCGATCTGGCTCAGGGCGGCGGCAAGCGCGCGCTTCTTGTTCTCGTCCATCAGGTCGTTCCTCGCGGGTGATTTGGATTTCGTCATGGGGCTCACTGTAGGGGGGCGGTATCGCAAAGGTTGAGACTGGCGGCGATACCGTTGAATTTATTTTCCGGGCCTGCCCGCCGGCAGCCGTGGCAGCCGCGGCCGGGCATGGGGAAAGCACGCATCGGCGGCTGCGGAAGGGGGACGCCTCACCGGTTCGGACGCAGCAGGCCGCAATACAGCCCCTCGATGGCGAAGTCCTGGTCGGGCAGCACTTCGATCGGCGAGTAGTCCGGGTTGCGCGGCAGCAGGCGGATGCGGTCCTTGCCGATCTTCAGCAGCTTGACGGTGATCTCGTCGTCGATGCGCGCGACCACGATCTGCCCGGAACGGGCGTCGCGGGTGCGATGCACGCCGATCAGGTCGCCGTCGAAGATGCCCTCGTCGATCATCGAATCGCCCTGCACCTTCAGCAGGTAGTCCGGCGCCGGCGAGAAGAACACCTTGTCCAGCACCACGAAATCGTCCGAGCGGATGTCGGCGCCGATCGGCAGCCCCGCCGCCACCCGGCCCAGTATCGGCAGGCGCAGCACATTGTCATCGTTGGCGGCCGTAACCGGCGCGCCGCCATCGTCGTCGGCATGCACCAGCCGGATGCCGCGGGCCCGCCCCGGTACGCGCGCGATGGCGCCGGCCGCTTCGAGGGCATCGAGGTGGTACTGGGCCGAGCGCACGCCCTTGAAGCCGAAGGCGCGGGCGATCTCGGTCTGCGAAGGCGGCACGCCCTCGGCCGCGATGCGCTCGGCGATCAGGTCGAGGATGGCCTGCTGGGTATCGGTCAGGTTCATGGTTAGTAGTATTACTACTAATGACCTATTCCGTCAAACGGTCACAGCGTCTCCAGCCCGCGCAGGGCGGCGGCCACGGTCTGCCGGCGCACGGCGTCGCGATCGCCGTCGAAATGGAACAGCTCGGCACGGGTGTAGCCACCGCGCCGCTTCCAGCCGATCCACACGGTGCCGACCGGCTTGTCGGTGCTGCCGCCACCGGGACCGGCGATGCCGGTGACCGCCACGGCGACGCTGGCGCCGGAATGCACCAGGGCGCCGGACACCATCTCGATCACCGTCTCGCGGCTCACCGCGCCCTCGCTTTCCAGCGTCTGCGGGCGCACGCCGAGCAGTGCCTGCTTGGCTTCGTAGCTGTAGGCGACCATGCCGCTGTCGAACCAGTCCGACGAACCGGACACGCCGGTCATCGCCTTGGCGATCCAGCCCCCGGTGCAGCTTTCGGCGGTGACCACGCGGTCGTGGGCGTCGCTCAGGCGCTCGCCGAGGCGGGCGGCGAGGCGGTCCAGTTCGAGGTCGTCGGGAACGGTGGACATGGCAGTTCTCAGCGGCGGCAGCCTTCCAGTTTCAGCACCTGCCCCGGGCGGATGGCATAGGCCGGCGCGCGCAGGCCGTTGGCGCGGGCCAGCGTCGGCAGCTGGCACTGGAAGCGGGTGGAAATGCGGCCCAGCGTATCGCCCTTGACGACCTTGTGGGTGCGCGTGGCCGGGCGCTGCACCGGCCGCGGTGGCGCGGCCGCGGCGGCCGCCTGCATCGCCTGCACGTCGCCCACGGCGACGCTGCCGTTGTAGGCGGCACCGGGGCGCTTGATCGCGGCATTGAGGTCGGCGGTGATCAGGGCGCGGGCCAGGTCTGCGCGCGGGCCGTTGACGCAGTGGCGGTTGTACAGCCCGGCGATGCGGGTGGTGGCGTTGAGGGTAGTGCCGGCGGGAATCCAGCCGTCGGCCTCGTAGCGCGGGTTGAGGTTGCGCAGCGCGCGCATGTAGCCGTCGCGGGTGCCGGCGCTGCCCAGGCAGATGGTCAACTCGTAGATGGTGGTGGACTTGGCGAGCCGGATCGTCGCCGGCTGTGCGTTGACCTTGGGGAACTCGACGCCGTACTGCTGCGGGTGCAGGAAGATCCACGCCGCGGCGATCACCATCGGCACGTAGTCCTTGGTTTCGCCGGGGAACTGGCTGTAGACCGAGTCGGTCCAGAAGCCCTGCCCCGCGCTCTGGTTGAACACCCGCAGCGCGCGGCCCTCGCCGCCGTTGTAGGCGGCCAGCGCCAGCTCGATGTTGCGGTTGAGCTGGCCCATGCGCTCGTTCATGTAGGCGGCGCTGGCCTCGGCGGCACTGCGCGGATCAAAGCGCGTGTCGAAGCCGGTGCCGTCCGGCCCCAGCCCGAAGCGGCGGCCGGTGGCGGGCATGAACTGCATCAGCCCGGCCGCGCCGACGCGCGAGGAGGCATGCACGCGGCCGTTGGATTCCTTGGCCATGATGCCGAACAGCAGCGCCTCGGGCAGGCCGCGCTTCTCCCACTCCGGCCACATCACCGCGCGCAGGTTCATGTAGTTCTCGTAGCTGGTCAGCAGCGCCGGGCGCATGTCGGTGAGCCAGCGGCGGATGCCGGCCTGGATGGCCGGGTTGTACTCGACCATGTCGTCGAAGGCGTGGCGGTGGTCGTTGAGCAATGCCGCCGCGCGCGCGGCCTCGGGCACGTCGGCGACCAGCGGGCCGACGTGGTCGGGATCGGCTTCGAGGGTGTCGCCGGCCTCGTCGGCGACACCCTCGCCGCTGGCGTCGGCCTGCCGCTTCAGCAGGCGCTTGTAGGTGGACAGCAAGGTGCCCACCTGGCAGCCCTTCTGGCCGATGCAGGCGTCGATGACGTCCTCCATGTCCTCCAGCGCCGCGTCGCCCTCGGCGCTGCCCTTCGGGTCGGCATTGGCGACCAGCACCAACGCGTCGGTGTAGCGTTTCTCCGCGGCGGCCATGCGCTGCTCGATCACGTCCACCTTGGCCTTGTCGCGGGCGGACACGCGCTGGGCCTGGGCAGCGGGGACGGCGAGCAGCAGCGTGGCGGCAACCAGCAGGACACGGCGGCGGGCGGGCGGAGCGGTCGAGGCGAAAAAAACAGGCATCAGCGGCGGCACGAACGGAAAGGCAGGCAGGGTAGCCGCCGCCCTCGCCCGGCGGCAACCGGCCCAGCGCCGCGATACAGTCGGCCGTTAGAATCCCTTCCCCGCCACCGCAGAGCACGTACATGGACCCCATCCTGATCGGCAAAGGCACCACCGACGACGTCGCCGTCACCCTGCTGCCGCGCTTCGGCAACCGCCACGGGCTGGTGGCCGGCGCCACCGGCACCGGCAAGACGGTGACGCTGATGACGCTGGCCGAGGGCTTCAGCCGGATCGGCGTGCCGGTGTTCCTGGCCGACGTGAAGGGCGACGTGGCCGGGCTGGCGGTGCCGGGCGAGATCAACGAAAAGCTGGCCGCGCGCGCGGCCGAGATCGGCGTGGACGGCTACACCGCGCAGGCCAGCCCCACCATCTTCTGGGACCTGTACGGCCAGCAGGGCCACCCGGTGCGCACCACGGTCAGCGAGATGGGGCCGACCCTGCTCGCCCGCATCCTCGAACTCAACGATACGCAGGCCGGCGTGCTCGACATCGTGTTCAAGCTAGCCGACGACCGCGGCCTGCTGCTGCTCGACCTGGACGACCTGCGCGCGCTGCTGAACCTGGTCGCCGCCGAGCGCAAGGACGTTTCCACCGAATACGGGCTGGTAAGCGCGCCGAGCATCGCCGCGATCCAGCGCGCGCTGCTGCGGCTGGCGCAGGACGGCGGCGAGCAGTTCTTCGGCGAGCCGGCGCTGGAACTGGCCGACATCATGCGCGTCAACCACGACGGCCGCGGCGTGATCGGCATCCTTGCCGCGGCGCAGCTGATCCTCAAGCCGCGGCTGTATTCCACCTTCCTGCTGTGGCTGCTGTCCGAATTGTTCGAGCAGTTGCCGGAAGTGGGCGACCTGGAAAAGCCGAAGCTGGTGTTCATCTTCGACGAGGCGCACCTGCTGTTCGACGGCGCGCCGGCGGCGCTGGTGCAGCGCATCGAGCAGGTGGTGCGGCTGATCCGTTCCAAGGGCGTGGGCGTGTATTTCTGCTCGCAGTTCCCCGACGACGTGCCGGGCAACATCCTCGGCCAGCTCGGCAACCGCGTGCAGCATGCGCTGCGCGCCTTCACCCCGCGCGACCAGAAGGCGGTGAAGACCGCCGCGCAGACCTTCGTGCCGAACCCGAAGCTCGACGTGGTCGCCACGCTGTCGCAACTGGGCACCGGTGAAGCGCTGGTGTCCACGCTGCAGGACAAGGGCATTCCTTCGCCGGTGCAGGAGACGCTGGTGGCGCCACCGCGCTGCCGCATGGGCGCGATCACCGAGGCCGAACGCATGCAGGTGCGCGCCGGCAGCCCGGTGGGCAGCCGTTACGACACCGCCATCAACCGCGAATCGGCCTCCGAACTGCTGGCCCAGCGCGCGCAGCAGGCTGCCGAGCAGGCGCAGGCGCCCAAGGTGTCAAGCGGGGAACAGGGCGGCGGCATCGGCCGGAAGATCAACGAATTCCTGTTCGGCAACGGCCGCCGCCAGGGCGTGGTCGAGTCGGTGGCCAAGCAGACCACGCGCAATGTCGGCGGCTCGATCGGGCGCAGCGTCGGCAGCTCCATCGGCGAATCGGTGATGGGCAAGACCGGCAAGAAGTACGGCGGCCAGATCGGCAACCAGATCGTGCGCGGCATCCTCGGCGGCATCTTCGGCAGGCGCTGAGGCATGTCGCGCTGGCGTCCCCCCGCGGAAAAGAGCACCGCGCTGATCACCGCGCAGGGCCATGCGCGGCTGAAGGCCGAGCTGGACGAACTGTGGCGGCAGCGCCGGCCCGAGGTGGTCAAGGCGCTGGCGGCGGCCGCCGCCGAGGGCGACCGTTCGGAAAACGCCGAGTACACCTATCGCAAGAAACAGCTGGGCGAGATCGACCGCCGCGTGCGCTACCTGAGCAAGCGGCTGGAAGCGCTGCGCGTGGTCGATGCCCGCCCCAGCGACCCGGACGCGGTGTTCTTCGGCGCCACGGTGGAACTGGAGAACGTGGACAGCGGCCAATGCCACCGCTACCGCATCGTCGGCCCGGACGAAACCGACGCCGGCGCCGGCTGGATCAGCATCGATTCGCCGCTGGCGCGCGCGCTGCTGAAGAAGCGCATCGACGACGAATTCACGGTGGAGCTGCCCGGCGGCACGACCTGCTTCGCCGTGGTCGGCATCGCTTACGGCGAAGGCTGACTGCAACCGCGCGGTTTGCCCCGCCATTGGGGAATTGCCGGGGAAGCCTCTTGTGCCGGGCAAGCCCGGCACCTACGGGAATGCTTGTTTCCTGTAGGTGCGGGGCTTGCCCCGCACGACCACTCTGCCGATGCCGACGTGCGTCATGCCAAGGGCGGCGGATACACGCGGCCCGCGCGCAGCGGCCGGAAGTAATCGTCCCGCGCATGAAAGGCGGCATCCTGCCCCGGGTGCCAGCCGGGAATGCCGGCCAGGGGCAGCGGTCGCAACTCCAGCGGGTCGTCGAGCACCTCTCCCCGTGCGATGGCCGCCGCAACGCGGGCCACGCCGGCATCATCGTCGTCGCCCCGCACCACCACGCACTTGCCGACCAGCAGGCGGCCGGGCAGCAGCGCCTGTTCCAGCAGCGCATGGCCGACCACCGCGGCAACGGCGATGCCGCCGCCGTGCCAATGCGCCGCGCCGTCCACGAACAGCGCGCGCCAGCCATGCCGGTCCCATGCCGCCAGCAGGCCGGCATCGCGCACCCGCACCACCAGCCCGGTTTCGTCGAACTGGGTCAGCGCCGCCTGCGCGCGGTTGCGCCGGTGCGGCCCCATCGCCGCGATGTGCCGGCATTGCCGCGCGTTGAGCGCCAGCTTGATGGCCGGCTGGCGCATCCACGCCAGCGCGTTGAACAGGTCGTGCCAGTTCGCCGTGCGCGTGGCGATGCGGCCGCGCTCGCCGATGCGCACCTCGTAGTGCAGGCCATCGGCCAGCAACACCGCATCCTGCGCGACGAAGCGCTTGTCCGGCAGCGGCAGCCGCGCGTTGAGCGCGTCGATGGCAGGCCAATCGCTGGCCGTCAACAAATCCCGGCAATCGCCGAAACCGGCGAACAGCAGATGCGCGAAACAGGCCGGCGCCACCTGCCCGCGCGGCGGGGCGACGAACCTGCGCCGCGCCCCGGCCACTCCGGTTTCGCTCACAGCACCTTGAGGTCGAACGTCTTCGGCGCCGGTTTGGCGATGGCGTCGCCGAACAGGTCGTGCTCGTCGCTGTCGGTGATTTCCACATCGACGAAATCGCCGACGCGCAGCCCGGTTTCGGCGGCGTTCTGGATATGCACCAGCCCGTCGATCTCCGGTGCATCGGCCTTGGAGCGCGCCACCGCGATGCCGTCCTCGATCACATCGACCAGGCACTGCTGCACGCTGCCGATCTTCGCCTCCAGCTTCGCCGCGGAAATGGCCGCCTGCTTTTCCATGAAGCGGGCAAGGCGCTCCTGCTTCACTTCCTCCGGCACCGGGTCGGGCAGGTCGTTGGCGGTGGCGCCTTCGACCGGCGAATAGGCGAACGCGCCGACGCGGTCGAGCTGGGCGGCGTCGAGGAAGTCGAGCAACTGCTCGAACTCGGCGTCGGTCTCGCCGGGGAAGCCGACGATGAAGGTCGAGCGCACGGTGATGTCCGGGCAGGTCTCGCGCCAGCGCAGCACCCGCTCCAGCGTCTTGTCCACCGCGCCGGGCCGCTTCATCAGCTTGAGGATGCGCGGGCTGGCGTGCTGGAACGGGATGTCCAGGTACGGCAGCACCTTGCCTTCGGCCATCAGCGGCACGACGTCATCGACGTGCGGGTATGGGTAGACGTAGTGCAGGCGCGTCCACGCATCCAGCTCGCCCAGCCCTTCGCACAGCGCCTTCATGCGCGTGGCGTATTCCCTGCCGCGCCACGTGCCGGGCGCGTACTTGCGGTCCACGCCGTAGGCCGAGGTGTCCTGCGACACCACCAGCAACTCGCGCACGCCGCCCTTGACCAGCCGCTCGGCCTCGCGCAGCACGTCATCGACCGGGCGCGAGACGAGGTCGCCGCGCATCGACGGGATGATGCAGAAGCTGCAACGGTGGTTGCAGCCTTCGGAAATCTTCAGATAGGCGTAATGGCGCGGGGTCAGCTTGATGCCGTAATCGGGGACGATGTCCACGAACGGGTCGTGCTTCGGCGGCAGCGCCGTGTGCACCGCTTCCATCACCGTGGCGTAGTCCTGCGGGCCGGAGACGGACAGCACGTCCGGGTAATGCGCGCGGATCATGTCCCCCTTCTTGCCCAGGCAGCCGGTGACGATGACCTTGCCGTTCTCGTTCATCGCCTCGCCGATGGCGTCCAGCGATTCGGCCACCGCCGAGTCGATGAAGCCGCAGGTGTTGACCACCACCACGTCGGCCGCGTCGTAGGACGGCACGATGTCGTAGCCCTCCACCCGCAACTGGGTGAGGATGCGCTCGGAATCGACCAGGGCCTTCGGGCAGCCAAGGCTGACGAAGCCGACTTTGGGGTTCAGCTGGGACATGGAATCTGCGGTTCTGGGGGCCGGGGATCGGAATGACCTGGGGCCGGAAGCGCGGCGATTATACCGGGCCGGCCGCATGCACCTGAACGCTCCCCATGCCTGCCCGAACCTGCCCGAAAACGCCTTGCAGGAGCGACGTCAGTCGCGACCGGGCTTTACCGGGAAAACTTCGGTCGCGACTGACGTCGCTCCTGCGGCTGCTTCTACAGGTAGGCTCGGGCCCTCACCACCTCGCAAGGAAACCGCCATGTCCCAGTGGATCACCCTGCAAACCACCCACGGCCCGGTCCGCGCCTGGCAGGCCCTGCCCGACGCCACGCCCCGCGCCGGGCTGGTGGTGATACAGGAAATCTTCGGCGCCAACGCCCACATCCGCCATGTCGCCGGGCAATACGCCGCCGCCGGCTACGCGGTGCTGGCGCCGGCGTTCTTCGACCCGCTCGCACCGGGGCTGGAACTGGATTACGACGCCGCCGGCACCGCCCGCGGCAAGGCGCTGGTGGACGAACTCGGCATGGACCGCGCGGTGGACATCGTGGACGCCGCCGCCCGCGCGCTGGCCGGGTACGGCAAGGTCGGCACCGTGGGCTATTGCTGGGGCGGCACCATCGCCCTGCTCGCCGCGCAGCGGCTGGGCCTGCCCTCGGCCAGCTACTACGGCGCGCGCAACGTGCCCTTCCTCGATACCCCGTTCAAGGCCCCGGCCATCTTCCATTTCGGCGAGCTCGACCCCTCCATCCCGGCGGCCGCCGTTGCAGCGCATCGTGAAAAGCAACCGGCAATGCCGGTATATGTCTATCCGGCCGACCACGCCTTCAACCGCGAGGTCGGCTCGCACTACCACGCCCCGAGCGCCGACCTGGCGCGCGAACGCACCCTGGCCTTCCTCGAAGAGAACCTGCGATGACCGAAGCCATGACGTCCGATTTCGAGCTTGATACCCGCCTTGCCGCCGACAGCGTGTTGGTCGCCGACGGCCCGCTGTCCCAGATCCGGCTGATGAACGACGGCCGCTTCCCGTGGATCGTGCTGGTGCCACGCGTGGCCGGGGCCAGCGAGTGGATCGACCTGGACGGCGGCCAGCAACGCCTGCTGCTGGCCGAGATCGACCAGATTTCCCGGCACCTGAAGCAGAAGCCGAACGTCACCAAGCTCAACATCGGCGCGCTCGGCAACATCGTGCGGCAGCTGCACGTGCACCTGGTCGGCCGCCACGAGGGCGACGCCGCCTGGCCCGGCCCGGTATGGGGCAGCGGCCCGGCGCAGCGCCTGGACTCCGGCGTGCTGGCCGAGCGTGTCGAAATCTGGCGGCAGCGGCTACGATAGCCGCCACTCCAACCACGGACCTGCACGCCGATGCGCTCCAACCTGATTGCCGCACTGATCCTGATCATCGTCGGCCTGTTCTTCCTGGCCAAGAACCTGGGCTGGATCAACGGCAACATCGGCGCGATGCTGGCCACCTGGTGGCCGGCGCTGCTGGTCGTGGTCGGCATCGGCATGCTGTTCGGGCGCGGCAGGTAAGCGCGCCGACCCGCCGCCTTGCCCTTCTCCCTCCGGGAGAAGGTGGCGCGCAGCGCCGGATGAGGGTGCGGGCGAAGCCTCGTGTCGCCAACCATCATTGGGGCTTCGCTCCAACCCTCTCCCCCCCCGCTCCGCGCCCCGGCCCACGCCAGCGGCGTGGACGCTCGACCGCATGCGCGTCAGTGGCGCGCAAACCGTGCGGCCCTCGCCCCGAGGGGAGCGGGGCTCGCTCCCCCATGACGCTCCTGCAACATACCGGTGCATAAGCTGGCGCCAGCGCGATGCGCGCCACGCCGGTGGATTCGTCCATACTCGAACCACCGGTTGATGGACGGGGCCCGCGCCCCGTTGCCAGCGTCAGCGGCCGCAACGGCCGCCGCAAGCCACCCACGACAAGGAGCCCGCCATGAGCGACACGTTCTCCACCCGCAGCCAGTTGCACGTCAACGGCAAGACCTACGCCTATGCCAGCCTGCCCAAGCTGGGCGAACGCTTCGACATCTCCCACCTGCCCTGGTCGATGAAGATCCTGCTGGAGAACCTGCTCCGGCACGAGGACGGCGGCATCACCGTCGGGCCGGAGCACATCGAGGCGGTGGCGCGCTGGAACCCCGCCGCCGAGCCGGACACCGAGATCGCCTTCATGCCGGCGCGCGTGGTGTTGCAGGATTTCACCGGCGTGCCCTGCGTGGTGGACCTGGCGGCGATGCGCGACGCGGTGGTGAAGCTCGGCGGCGACGCCGAGCAGATCAACCCGCTGATCCCGTCCGAACTGGTCATCGACCACTCGGTGCAGGTGGACGTGTTCGGCCGTGCCGACGCGCTGGACCTCAACGGCAAGATCGAATTCGAGCGCAACCGCGAGCGCTACAGCTTCCTGCGCTGGGGCCAGAAGGCGTTCGGCAACTTCAAGGTGGTGCCGCCGAACACCGGCATCGTGCACCAGGTGAACCTGGAGAACCTCGCCCGCGTGGTGATGGAGCGGGAGGTTGACGGCACGCTGTGGGCGTTCCCGGACACCGTGTTCGGCACCGACTCGCACACCACCATGATCAACGGCATCGGCGTGCTCGGCTGGGGCGTGGGCGGCATCGAGGCCGAGGCGGCGATGCTCGGCCAGCCCTCGTCGATGCTGATCCCGCAGGTGGTCGGCTTCAAGCTGACCGGCAGGCTGCCCGAGGGCGCCACCGCCACCGACCTGGTGCTCACCGTCACCCAGATGCTGCGCGAGCTGGGCGTGGTCGGCAAGTTCGTCGAGTTCTACGGCGACGGCCTGCAGCACCTGCCGCTGGCCGACCGCGCCACCATCGGCAACATGGCGCCGGAGTACGGCGCCACCTGCGGCATCTTCCCGATCGACGCCGAATCGCTGAACTACCTGCGCCTGTCCGGGCGCAGCGAGGAGCAGATCGCGCTGGTGGAAGCCTATGCCCGGGCGCAGGGCCTGTGGCACACGCCCGACAGCCCGCACGCGCAGTACAGCGCCACGCTGGAGCTGGACATGGGCGAGGTGCAGCCTTCGCTGGCCGGCCCCAAGCGCCCGCAGGACCGGGTGCTGCTGGGCGACATGAAGCAGGCCTACCGCCAGGCGGTGGCCCCGCTGGCGGCCGCGCGCGACAGGCGCAGCCCGGAGGTGGCCGACTTCATCGCCGAGGGCGGCACCGCGGCGGTGGGCAACGATGGCCTGAGCAAGGGCGTGGCCCACATCGAGATCGACGGCCAGCCGATCAAGCTCAAGGACGGTGCGGTGGTGATCGCCGCCATCACCTCCTGCACCAACACCTCCAACCCGGCGGTGATGGTCGGCGCCGGGCTGCTGGCGCGCAACGCCGCCGCACGCGGGCTGAAGCGCCAGCCGTGGGTCAAGACCTCGCTCGGGCCGGGCTCGCGCGTGGTCACCGACTACCTGGCCAAGGCCGGGCTGCTGGACGAGCTGGAGAAGGTCGGCTTCTACGTCGTCGGCTACGGCTGCACCACCTGCATCGGCAACTCCGGCCCGCTGCCGCTGGAGGTCAGCGCCGGCATCGCCGCCGGCGACCTGGTGGTGACCTCGGTGTTGTCGGGCAACCGCAACTTCGAGGGCCGCATCCACCCCGAAGTGAAGATGAATTATCTGGCCAGCCCGCCGCTAGTGGTGGCCTATGCGCTGGCCGGCACCACCGACATCGACCTGACCCGCGAGCCGCTGGGTACCGGCAGCGACGGCCAGCCGGTGTACCTGCGCGACATCTGGCCGAGCAGCAAGGAGATCGGCGACGTCATCGCCGCCACCATCGGCCCGGAGATGTTCAAGCAGAACTACGCCGACGTATTCAAGGGCGACAGCCGCTGGGCACGGATCGAATCGCCGGAAGGCCAGGCCTACCAGTGGAACGCCGACTCGACCTACATCAAGAACCCGCCCTACTTCGACGGCATGACCATGCAGGTGGGCAGCATCGGCGACATCTTCGGCGCGCGCGTGCTGGGCCTGTTCGGCGACTCGATCACCACCGACCACATCTCCCCGGCCGGCAACATCAAGAAGGACTCGCCGGCCGGCCGCTTCCTGCAGTCGCGCGGCGTGCAACCAGCCGACTTCAACAGCTACGGCTCGCGGCGCGGCAACGACGACGTGATGGTGCGCGGCACCTTCGCCAACATCCGCATCAAGAACCTGTTCTTCGGCGGCGAGGAAGGCGGCAACACGCTGTACTTCGGTGTGCAGCCGCCGCAGAAAATGTCCATCTACGACGCGGCGATGAAGTACAAGGCCGACGGCGTGCCGCTGGTGGTCATCGCCGGCAAGGAATACGGCACCGGCTCCAGCCGCGACTGGGCGGCCAAGGGCACCAACCTGCTCGGGGTGAAGGCGGTGATCGCCGAGAGCTTCGAGCGCATCCACCGCTCCAACCTGGTCGGCATGGGCGTGCTGCCGCTGCAGTTCCAGGCGGGCGAGAACGCGCAAACGCTGGGACTGGACGGCACCGAAAGCTTCGACGTCACCGGGCTGGACGATGGCAAGGCCAAGCTCGCCACCGTCACCGCCACCCGCGCCGATGGCACCCGCAGGAGCTTCCAGGCCCATGTGTTGCTGCTGACGCCGAAGGAAGTCGAATACTTCCGCAATGGTGGTCTGTTGCAGTACGTGTTGCGGCAATTGGCGGCGAAGAAGGCGGCTTGAGCAATTAGCCCCTCTCCCATCGGGGCGAGGGGCGCACGGTTTGCGCGCCACTGGCGCGCGTGCGGTTGAGCGCCCACGCCGCTGGCGTGGGCCGGGGCGCGGAGCGGAGATTGGGGTGAGGGGTAAACGTAGTCCAGATGGTTAACCATCATGGACTTCGCTCGCCCCTCATCCGCCCCTGCGGGGCACCTTCTCCCGGAGGGAGAAGGAATCCCCGACTCATCCCGCCATGCTGGCGTTGTCGATGACGAAGCGGTACTTCACGTCACCCTTCAGCATGCGCTCGTAGGCCGCGTTGATCTCGTCGGCGCGGATCAGCTCGATGTCGGCGACGATGCCGTGTTCGGCACAGAAATCCAGCATTTCCTGGGTCTCGGGGATGCCGCCGATCATCGAGCCGGCGATGGCACGACGCTTCATGATCAGGTTGAACACGTTGGGCGACGGGTGCGGCGTGGCCGGCGCACCGACCAGCGCCATCGTGCCATCGCGCTTGAGCAGCGCCAGGAAGGCGTCCAGATCGTGCGGCATGGCCACCGTGTTGAGGATGAAGTCGAAGCGCCTGCGTTGCGCCTTCATCTCTTCGGCATTGCGCGAAACGACCACCTCGTCCGCACCCAGCGCCCGGGCCGCCGCGCGCTTGGATTCTGACGTGGTGAAGGCCACCACGTGCGCGCCCAGCGCATGCGCCAGCTTGATGCCCATGTGGCCGAGGCCGCCGATGCCGACCACGCCCACCGTGTGCCCCGGCCCCACCTGCCAGTGGCGCAGCGGCGACCACGTGGTGATGCCGGCGCACAGCAGCGGCGCCACCGCCGCCAGCTGTGCCTCGGGGTGGCGTATGCGCAGCACGTAGCGTTCGTGCACGACGATCTGCTGCGAGTAGCCGCCCAGCGTGTGGCCGGGCGCATCCGCGGTCGGGCCGTTGTAGGTGCCGACCATGTGGTCGCAATAGTTTTCCAGCCCTTCCCCGCAGTCGGCGCACTGCCTGCAGCTGTCGACGATGCAGCCGACGCCGACCAGGTCGCCGACCCGGAAATCCGTCACCTGTGCTCCCACCGCCGCCACCCGGCCGACGATCTCGTGGCCCGGCACGCAGGGGTACAGGGTGCCGGCCCACTCCGAACGCACCTGGTGGATGTCCGAATGGCAGACCCCGCAATAGGCGATGTCGATGCGCACGTCATGCGCGCCCGGCGCGCGCCGGGGGATGTCGAGGGGCTGGAGGGGCTGGTCGCCCGCGTGTGCGCCCCAGGCTTTGATCGTCATGGTGTCTGTCCTCTGCTTCGGGCCGGAGCGGCTCGGTCTTCGGGAACAGTACCGGCCACGCCGACAAGGTGCTATTCGAACGCGCCGATGCTGTCGTGGCTGAGGTTGTCGAAGCGGGTGTATTCGCCGAAGAACTTGAGCTTGCACGAGCCGGTCGGGCCGCCGCGGTGCTTGCCGATGATGATCTCGGCCAGGCCCTTGTCCGGCGAGTTTTCCTTGTTGTAGTACTCGTCGCGGTAGATGAACACGATCATGTCCGCGTCCTGCTCGATGGCGCCCGATTCGCGCAGGTCGGCCATCACCGGGCGCTTGTCGGTGCGCGTTTCCAGCGAACGGTTGAGCTGGGACAGCGCGATCACCGGCACGTTCAGTTCCTTCGCCAGCCCCTTCAGCGAACGGCTGATCTCGGAAATCTCGGTGGCGCGGTTCTCGCTGTTGCCGGGCACGCTCATCAGCTGCAGGTAGTCGATCACCACCAGCCCGAGGTCGTGCTCGCGCTTGAGCCGGCGGCACTTGGAACGCAGTACCTCCGGCGACACGCCCGGCGTGTCGTCGATGAAGATCTTGGTTTCCTTGAGCATGCGGATGGCGCCAGTGACGCGGCTCCAGTCCTCGTCCTCCAGCTGGCCGGTGCGCAGGCGCGTGGCGTTGATGCGGCCGTTGGAGGAAATCAGGCGCATCGCCAGCTGCGAGGCCGACATTTCCATCGAGAACACCGCCACGCCCTTCTTCGACTTGATCGCCGCGTACTCGGCGATGTTCAGCGCGAAGGTGGTCTTGCCCATCGCCGGGCGCGCGGCCAGGATGATCAGGTCGGTCGGCTGCAGGCCGGCTGTCATCTGGTCGAATTCGTTGTAGCCGGTCGGCAGGCCGGTGATGTTGCCGCCGTTCTCGAAGCGGTTGCGCAGTTCCTCGAACGCATCCTTCAGCGCGCCGGGCATGGCCACGAAGTCGGTGCGGCCGCGCGCGCCCTGTTCGGCGATGGCGAACACCGACTTTTCCGCCGCTGCCAGCAACTCGGTGCTTTCGCGGCCCTCCGGCTGGAAGCCGTCGTTGACGATGTCGGTGCCGACCTGGATCAACTGCCGCAGCACCGCCTTGTCGCGCACGATCTCGGCATAGGCGCCGATGTTGGCCGCCGACGGCGTGGTGCTGGCCAGCTCGATCAGGTAGGCGCCGTCGCCGACCTGCTCCAGCTTGCCCTGCGACTCGAACCACTCGCCCAGCGTCACTGCGTCGAACGGGCGGTCGCGCTCGGACAGCTCGCGGATCGCGCGGTAGATCAGCTGGTGGTCGCGGCGGTAGAAATCCTTCTCGGTCAGCGCCTCGTTGACCCGGTCGAACGCCTCCGGCGCCAGCATCAGGCCGCCGAGCACGGCCTGCTCGGCCTCCACCGAATGCGGCGGCACGCGCAGGGTGTCGATGCGCTGCTCGGCGCGGTCGGGGCGGTCGGAACGGAAACCGGGACGGGCGGACATGGAAACCTGCTGCTGCGGAAAAGCCGGGCGCCCAATGGTAGGCGGATGCCGGCCGTCGATGTGGGGATAGTTCTGTGGACAAGTTGTCCGCAGCCGGTGGATGTGGGCGCAAGGCAGGCAGCACAAGGGATCGCGGCCGGTGCAGCGGCAACCGGCGTCCCCAGGCACCGGTTGCGTTCATCACCTGCGGGCGCCCCGCTCAGTGCTGCCGGTGCGCCGCGATCCAGTCCATGAAGCGATCGACATAGCCCTGCAGGAACTTGCGGGTGCCATCGTTGCCGATGCCGCCATCGGCGTCGATCAGCCCTTCCTTGTACTGCAGGAAGGCTTCCGGTTGCGCCATCACCGCCAGATTCACGAACACCAGCACGTTGCGCAGGTGCTGCTGCGCCATCGCCGTGCCGGCTGCGCCCGGCGAGGTGCCGATCACCGCCGCCGGCTTGCCGTCGAAGGCGTTGTCGCCATAGGGCCGCGAGGCGGTGTCGATGGCGTTCTTGAGCACCCCGGGGATGGAGCGGTTGTATTCGGCGGTGACGAACAGCACCGCGTCGGCCTGGCGGATGCGGTCCTTCAGGCGCGTACCCTGCACCGGGAAATCCGTGTCGTGGTCCTGGTTGTAGAGCGGGATGTCGCCGATGTTCAGGTATTCGAAATGCGCCCGCCCGCCGGCCAGTTTTTCCAGTGCCAGGGCGAGGCGGCGGTTGAAGGATTCCTTGCGCAGGCTGCCGACGAATACGGCGATGCGATACGGTTCCATGACGACCTCGGTCGGAAGGGAGGCCCCAGCCTAGCCCCCGCTTCCTTCGCGGCCGGTGAAGAGCGGCGTGGCCGCCGGCGCCATGCCCGGCACCGGCGGAACATCTGCTTGCCGCCGTGCGCGGGCGGTCACGCCCCGGCCAGTTCGGCGGCAGCGGCCACCACGTCGTCGACGCCCGGCAGCACCAGCAATGCGGCGCCGGCCAGCGGCGTGTAGGTATCGGCGCCGGTTACCCGGCGCAGCGGCATGGCGCCGAAACCGGCCTCGACCAGCGCGGTGACCACGCCCTCGCCGACGCCGGCGCTGTAGCGGCCCTCGTCGAGCACGATGATGCGTTTCGCGCCGCGCGCCTGTCCGGCGATGTAGGCGGCATCGAGCGGCACCAGCCAGCGCAGGTCCACCACCCGCACCTTCCAGCCTTGTGCCGCCTCGATGGCCCTGGCCGCGCGCAAGGCCATCGGCACGCCGTTGCCATAGGTGATGACCAGCAGGTCGTCGTTGCCCTCGCCGTAGACACGGCCCTGCCCGGGTTCCAGCGCCTGCTCCGGCGCCGGGTAAGGGAACAGCCACTGGCCGTCGCCGGCCTCGTGCAGGTCCTTGGCCATGTACAGCGCGATCGGTTCGAGGAACACGCACACGCGCCCGTCCACCTTCGACAGCGCGGCCAGCGTGCGCAGCATCATCGCCGCGTCGTCGCCACGCGAGGGGCAGCCGACCACCAGCCCGGGGATGTCGCGGATCGCGGCGATCGAGTTGTCGTTGTGGAAGTGGCCGCCGAAGCCCTTCTGGTAGCCCAGCCCGGCGATGCGCACCAGCATCGGGTTGCGGTACTGGTCGTTGGAGAAGAACTGCAGCGAGCAGGCTTCGCCGCGCAACTGGTCGATGGCGTTGTGCAGGTAGGCCAGGTACTGGATTTCCGGCACCGGCAGCATGCCCATGTTGGCGAAGCCCTGGGCCATGCCGAGGATAGTGGTTTCGTCGAGCAGGGTGTTGAACACCCGGCGCGGGCCGAAGGCCTTGTGCAGGCCCTTGGTCACCGTGTAGACGCCGCCCTTCTGCGCCACGTCCTCGCCGAACAACAGCGTTTCCGGATACTTGCAGAACAGGTCGTGCAATGCGTTGTTTATCTGGATCGCCAGGTGCCGCGGCGGCAGGTTCTCCGGCAACGCGGCCTCGCCGCCGAACACCTGCAGGCGGCGCTCGCCGTAGTCGGCGCGCGTGGCTTCGGCGCGCACCTTGTCGGGCGTGTACGGCGCCAGTGGCGCGACCACGTCCTTCAACGTGGTCAGCCGCGGGCGCGTATCCGCGTCCTCGGCGGCGGCGAAGCAGCGCGCGCGGGTGCGCTCGTACAGCGCCAGTACCTCGTCGGCGCCCATCGCCCCGGATTCGACCGCGATCTGCGCCGAGCGCAGCAGCGGGTCGCCGGCCTCCACCGCGCACAGTTCCTCCAGCGCGCGCCACTCGATCTCGAAATCGGTACCGGCATGGCCCATCAACCGGGTGGTGCGCAGGTGCAGGAAGGTCGGGCGGCGGGTGCGGCGACAATGTTCGACCGCACGCTGCACGTCGGCATAGCCGGCGGCCAGGTCCAGGCCGTCGGCGAAGAAATAGTCCAGGTCCGGGCGGTTGCGGAAGCTCTCGGCGATCCAGCCGCCGGGCGTCTTCACCGAGATGCCGATGCCGTTGTCCTCGCACACGTACAGCACCGGCGCCGGCAGCTTCTGGTAGGCGGTCCACGAGGCGGCGTTGAACGCGGTCTGCGCGGTGGCGTGGTTGGCCGAGGCATCGCCGAACGAGCAGATGGCGATGCTGTCCTCCGGCACCGGCAGTTGCAGCCCCAGCCGCTTGCCGGCCTCGATCGCCATCGCCGTGCCGAGGGCCTTGGGCAGGTGCGAAGCAATCGTGGAGGTCTGCGGCAACACCCACAGCGGCTTGCTGCCCCACACCTTGTGGCGGCCGCCGCTGGCCGGGTCCTCGGCGCTGGCGGCGAAGGACAGCGCCGAATCCATCACCGGGTCCATCCCCGGCAGCTTGCGGAAGCGCTCGGCCATGAAGCCACCGGAGCGGTAGTGCAGGAACGCCGGATCGGTATGGCGGGTGGCGCGCGCCACCATCGCATTGCCCTCGTGGCCGGACGAACCGATGGTATAGAAGACCTTGTTCTGCACGCGCAGCACCCGCGCCATCAGGTCGAGGTGGCGGCTGATCAGCTGCGATTCGAACAACTCGCGGAACCCCTTCGCATCCAGCGCGCTGCCCGGCAACACCGGCGCCTGTTCCTGCGGCGCGTTGCCTGGCCCCGGCCCCAGCCCCTTCACGAACTCGATGAAATTGGCGTCGCAGATCTCGGCACGGTTCAGGCCCTTCATGCGGGCCGGGATGGGGTTGGGGACACGGGCGAACATTCGAATGCGGCTCCACGACACGACGGGTTGGAATCGCGCCATCACACCGGAACCGGGGCTGCCCGGTAAAGCTGCGACCGCAGCAAAAACGGGTGCGTGCGCGGAGACGTGGCCGGCTCATGCGTGCCTTGCACCACCGCTACCGTGCGCGGTCATTCCATGCCACGCATGCAGCCGTCGTCCAGCGGAAACCCGCCGGTTCAGCGCCCGGCCAGCCAGGCCCGTCGCGATTGTCCCCAGACCTCGACTTCGACCTCGTGCGGCGGCGGCAACACCGCGGTGCGCAGCACCTGCGAGCCGAGCTTGCGCGCCACCGCCTGCGAGTTGCGGTTGTCCGGCGCGATGGTGTGGATCACCTCCGGCCAATCCAATGCGCCGAAGGCCCAGTCGATGGCCGCGCGCGCGGCCTCTGGCGCGTAGCCACGCCCCCAGCAGGCCGGGACGATGCTCCAGCCCACCTCCGGCCCCGGCCAGCCATGCGGCTGCCACGGCCCGACCCGGCCAACCCAGCGCCCGCTGTCCTTCTCGATCACCGAGAACATCGAATAGCCCAGCAACTGCCAGCTGCCGGTCAATGCGGCAAGGCTGCGCCAGGCCACCGATGGCGCCTGTATGCCGCCCAGGTGCTGCATCGCCACCGGGTCGGCGCAGAACGCGGCAAAGGCGTCGAAGTCCTCCGCCGCGGGCGGGCGCAGCAGCAACCGCTCGGTTTCCACGCGCAGGTCGAAAATGCTCATCGCAGGATTCCCGTGTTTCCGGCCTGCCACGCTACCACCGGCCCGGCAGTTCAGGCCGGCATGCGCCCGCTGGCCGCACCGTAGGCCAGGCGCACGGCCTCGAATCCATGTTTGCGCTCCAGCCGGCGCACGATGAAATGCCCGCGCGCCATGTCCTGGTAATAGCCGATGAACAAGGTGTTCAAGGTGGCGCCGGCCACCGCGCCGATCACCGGTACCGCCTGCGCGACGAATTTCTCCGACACCACCACGCCGAAGCGCGCGGCGACCTTCTCCACGATCCGCGCCAGCCACTTGCCCGCTTCCTTCGGCCCCAGCCCCAGCAACAGGCCGTGGCCGCCGCCCAGCGTGGTACCGGCCAGTTCCGCCGACAGGTGCCGCACCAGTTCGGTGGTGAAGCCGCGCGCGAGGTAATAACCGGTTTCGCTGGCATCGTCGGCGCCGGAGCTGCCGCCCAGCGCGAATACTTCAAGGCAGGCCTGGCGGGTGGCGTGATCGTGCAGGTCGAAGCCTTCGCTGCGGGCGATGTCGGCCACCGCGCGCATGATGATGGTGGTGGACAGCGGCAGTTCGATCGCCAGCGCCGGCAGGCCGCCGGCCCCGCCCAACGCACCGGATGCGGCCGCCGCCAGCTTGTGCAGCCGCGGCGATGCCGGCTTGCCGGGCTGTTGGGTGTCCATGCTCCACAGCGCGGCCTGCGCGGCCTTGTAGAGCGCGGCCTCGGCCATGCCCTGGATGCGTCTGGAAACCCCGGCCGGCAGCTTGCGTACCGCGAACTCCAGCGGCGAGCCGACCAGGTTGGCCATGCGCGCGGTCAGCGTCGGCGCCTCCAGCAAGGCCACCGCGCGTTGCAGGTCGGCCATGTCCTGCGGGCAATCCTGCAATGGCACCGCCAGCTCGCCCATCGCGCTCAGGTCGTCTCCGGCATGCCCGGCAACCCGGCCAGCGTGCCCATGAACTGCCGGTAGTGGCGCAGCTCGGCGATCGAATCGTGCACGTCGCTCAGCGCGGTGTGGCTGGAGGTCTTGCTCACCGCCGCCGACACCTGCGGCGCCCAGCGCCGGGCCAGTTCCTTGATCGTGGAGACGTCGAGGTTGCGGTAATGGAAATAGCGCTCCAGCCGCGGCATCTGCCGGTGCAGGAAGCGGCGGTCCTGGCAGATGGAATTGCCGCACATCGGCGAAGCGCCGGCCTTGATCCAGTCCTGCAGGAAGGCGATGGTGCGTGCCTCGGCCTGCCCCATCGTGACCTCGCTCTCGACCACGCGCTGCCACAGCCCCGAGTGGCGATGCTGGTTGCGGTTCCACTCGTCCATCGCCTCCAGCGTTTCCAGCGGATGCGCGATGGCGAACTCCGGACCCTCGGCCAGCACGTTGAGCTGCGCGTCGGTCACCACGGTGGCGATCTCGATGATCGAATCGTTGTCGGTATCCAACCCGGTCATTTCCAGGTCGATCCAGATCAAGCGGTCGTTGCTGTGGTCCGTCATGCATTGCCTCTGCGGGGTCGTCGGCGATTGCGCCGTGCGGAATATCGGACCCACATGATACGCCCCGGATACCAAGCCACATCACGGATATCGTGGCTGTCCTCTGCCGAACCCCACGAGTCGATACAGCGCATCGCCAAGGGAGTCTGCCATCCTCAGGCATGCATGCCGTGGGTAGCGGTCTGGACCTGCCCGATCTGCTGCTCGTGTTCCTGTACGAGTCGCTGTCCGGCGGACCGTTGTTCCATGTGCCGGGTACTTTGTTCGAGTGACGTGTTCATGGCCTGCAGCGTCTCCACCGACACGCGCAGGTGCGCCGGATCATGCACGTCTCCCTGTACCGCGAAAGTTCGGCTGGCATCGTTGTTCATCGCCACCACGTCGATGCGCTTGCCGCCGGCGACATGCATCTCCGCCGCCAAAGCACCGGCAAGCTGGTTGCTCGTGTGGTCAGGTGTACGACCCACGCGGGCGTCTTGCGCATGGACACCGCGCTGCGCATCAAGGAACAGCGAATGGCCGGGATGAATCGAATCATCCATGCGCAGGATGCCGCTGCGCTCGTGCGGCTTCTCCACTTCCCTGCGCGCCGGTTCACCCGGATCCAACGGACCACGGATGCGGTCGTACAGGTCCATGACCGCCCCCGGTCCGCCACGGGAGAGCGTGGTGACACTCCCGCGCAGCGCTTCCAGCTTGCCGCGGTATTCCTCGATCATTTTCCCGTTGTCACGGGCAAGTGCCTGCGCTTCCGGCTTACCAAGCACGGATTCGTTGCCGAGAAAATTTCCCAGCTTGTGCGAGCCGATCGAGTGGGCCGCAGCAACGAGCGTGCTGTCCGGGATCAACGCACGGAAGGCACTGTTGCTGAAACCGCAGTTGCCGAGAGTCCTGATCTCCTCCTGCGTGGCATACACCCGCACCTGACCAAAATGCGAAGAGGCCGCGCTGACCGGATCGGCCGCCATCACGTGATTGAGCATGGTGGAACCGCCTTCGGGAATCCGATACCCGAGGCTGGCGGCACCATAGGCGTTGAAGGTTTCGCCCTTGAGGTCGAAGTGATGGGCGCTGATCTGGGCCAGGGTTCCGCCCAACGAATGGCCAGTAACGGTGACCTGCGGCACATGACCAAAGTCGGAATTTTCAGCGTAAACCGTGGCCCTCCGAGTAATTTCAATCGCATCGGATGCTTGTGCATTAACTCGTGCCAGCACCATGCCACCATCCGTCAGCACCGCATCACGGATGATCTGCTCGGTACCACGATGGGCAACTATGATTTCATCCGTGTCAATGCGCTGGTAAATCGTTCCTTGATAGCCGTTGGCATGATTGTTGACGTGCTCAAGCACCTTGTATTGGTGACCATCAAGAACAACAAGCTCCTCTTCCCCCGGTTTCCGACGACCGACGATGCGATCCTTGTAAGCATCATCGGAAAGTGCTGCATAGTCCCCGCTGCTGATGGTCATGGCTGCACCTCGCTACCAGAGAGTGAGGCCGTGAACAAATTCCCCTGCAGCTCGGGACGATACTTGGACGGATCTTCCGTACCGCTCGCACCAAAGTCAGGCAGCTTTTCAGAGCGTGGGTAATGACGAGGGACGTAATATCGCGTCATAACATCCCCCTTCTTGAACCTGTCAGCCTCAATGAACGACAGGAACCGAGTTTCCCCCTCGGCACCGGTAGCTTTGAGCATCACCCCGGCACCCGTGAATTCCCAGCGACACACTCCCCGACCGTAGTAATCCTCATCCTGCATGAGGTCCAGATAGACCATGCCCCGATATTCGGTATCCGACACCTTGTGCAGGACCACGTCCTCCTGACTGGTGATACGGCTGGCAGTGCCGGTAGCAGGCTCGACATGGCCGCACTGATCTTCATTGACCACATCATATTGCGCCACGCCACTGACCACGGCGAACGGACCAGGTGCATCCTTCAGTCGCAAGGTCAATTCATACGCCTTGCGCGGAGCTGGATTGAGCTTTGCCAGCCCACGCCCTCCATTGGCAACATCGGCTTCAGCGGCGGCATGTTCCTGATTCATGGCTATCTCCGGGTTACAGGCGGTCAGAAGGAGCAAAGCAAGGCATTGGGTGAATTTCATGTGCAATGTCGACCTCCGATTGGGGAAAGTAAAAGTGCGAAACAGAGTCCCTCACACCATTCAACAACTTATGAATACAGGCTCGGAGCAAGCCGAATGGAATTTGATGCACTGCCCTCCTCCCGTATAACGGCACTCCGACGTGGGATATCTCGCTCTTGACGTCATTGATCAGAAAGCCATGCAGGTCCCTGCCGAACATCGCCATGCTCGTGGTCACGCCGACGATCAGCGCCGCGCGCGCCATGTTGGTGACCAGCACCATCATCGAGTCGCGGCTGCGGCCGGTGACGATGCGGAAGCCCTGGATCAGCACCCACAATGTCATCAGGGTCAGGGCCATGGCCCCCACCCAGCGCATGACCCGCGCGAGCAGCTCCACGCCGAAGGCGCTGATCTGCTCGTGCAGGTAATCCAGGATCAACCGGAAGAAGAAGAAATCCCCCACCGAGGACGTCGCCAGCGGGCTGTGTTGCGGGTGCAGATCAGCTCGTGGATGAGGCTGGCACAGCGTCGTCCGCCCCCAGCGGCATGGGCGCTCAACCACACGCGCGCCAGTGGCGCGTAAGCCATGCGGCCTCGCCATGGAGGGACAGGGGTTTCGGAACTGAAAATCCATCCTGATCGCGCAGTATTTCAATATCTTATGAATATTGGCTTGGAACAATCCGAATAAAATCGTACACACTGCCCCCCCCTGTATCACTGCACTTGGCGATTGCACTCTCCAACACCTCCGACTCAACAGGCCCTCGCACCAAAGATCCTTGACCTTTTCCTGATGACGGAACAACAAACGCAACACACTGATTATGATAAGCCATGGATATAGCGCAATCCCGCCCCCCCTCTGCTGCACACCTGTCCACTGCAACCCTCTCCGCCTCCACCCTAGACATCTCACCTACTGAAACACCCACCATATTGGTAGATGGCGATTCTGCAATTGCGCCCCAAGTCGTCAACCATCTCCCACTTGGAACCGGAGCAGCCTGTCCTCCTTGGTTTCCATACCCAGGAATGGGGGCGCAACCCATGACTCCCTGCCCACCTACTGGATACTGCCCTGGCGGGCAACGCCCTTCCGCCAACGCCATCCTGAAAAGCAAAAATAGATCAAGAATAAATTCATAAATTTATTCAAATTATTCATAGCGACCACCTGAAATATTATTAGCAGCATTCCCCCGCACTCCCACAGACGAAGGAATTTCGGCATTTGCTCCTGCCAACTTAGGAACAGTGATATTTGGAACACTCGCCTCCTGATACTTGTTAGTATCTGGCGCCGGCGGCGCATAACTCCCCACCGGCTGCCCCTGCGGCCCCGGCCTTGCCATGCCCGGTGACCCGCCGATCTGCGAATACGCCATGAAGCTGCCCAATGTCCCCTGGAAGAACACCGCTGCCATCGGCGGGGCGGTCAGGATCAGCGTCGTCAGGATCAGGCCCACCCCACCCTGCTGCAACGCCATGCTCGACATGCCGTCGGTGAAGTTCGAGCCCAACAGCTTGCCCAACAGGGCGCTGCCCCAGAAGGCACCGGCCACCCGCGCCACCATTTCCATCGCGATCGAGACCATCGCCGCCAGTACCGCCATCGAGAACATCGTGCCGATGCCGTAAAGCAACCAACGCTGGAACAACGACTTGGTCTGCTCGAACAGCAGGCACAGGATGAACAACGGCCCCAACCCGATGAACAAGGCCAAAGCCACCTCGTACAGCAGCAGCATCGAGCCGGCCGTCACCGCAGGCCCGCCGGTGCCCAGGCCGATGAACCACATCGCCCGCGTCTTGGCCGAGTCCAATGTCTCGTCGCCCGCCACGTCCAGCATGTCCACCGCCGACAGCGCCACCTGCATGTAGCCGAGGTTCTTGTCGATCAAGTCCTCCGGCCGGTCGTCCTTGCCGGTTACCACATGGGAGATTTCGTTCTTTACCCGCTCCCAGTGACGTGGGCGCTCAACCACACGCGCGCCAGTGGCGCGTAAGCCATGCGGCCTCGCCATGGAGGGACAGGGGTTTCGGAACTGAAAATCCATTCTGATCGTGCAGTGTTTCAATATCTTATGAAGACCGGCTTGGAACAATCCGAATAGAAACGAACGCATTTTCCACCGCCAGTGTCACTGCAACTTTCAATAGCACCACTTACTGCCCCCTCTTCAGTAGCAGCCGATGCGGAATATGCCTGCCCTTTTCCCGATGACGGGATTGCAATTGCAGCACACTGATTCTCGTACGAAATAGATATCCTGCAATTACGATCCCCTTCGGCCCCACATTTTTTGAGGGCAATAGAATCCGCATCCTCCTTCGACATCTCTCCAGCCGAAACACCCACAAGATTAGTGGTTGACGATACAGCGATCGCCCCCCAAGTTTTCAACCATTCACCAATGGGAAGTGGGGCAACATACTCTCCAGTCGATCCGACCTGCCCCCCATACCCAGGAATAGGAGCGCAGCCAGGTGCACGACTATCACCAATTGGATATTGCCCGGGCGGACACCGCCCCTCTGCCCTTACATCGAATGAAGTTATTAAATAAACAGCAAGAAGCCCAAGAAAATAATAAAAATTTCTCATCGCAGTCACCTCATTCCATGCGATTGACGCTGGCATTCCCCCGCATGCCACTAGCTGATGAATTTTCAACATTCCCCCCCCCCAACCTTGGCATCGTATCCGGAATAGAATCCCTTTTTTGGTCGTTATTGGCACTTGGCGCCGCCGGCGCATAACTCCCCACCGGCTGTCCCTGCGGCCCCGGCCTCGCCATGCCCGGGGAGCCACCAATCTGCGAGAACGGCGTAAACCCGCCCAGCGTGCCCTGGAAAAACATCGCCGCCATCGGTGGGGCGGTCAGGATCAGTGTGGTCAAAATCAGCCCGATGCCGCCCTGTTGCAGGGCCATGCTCGACATACCATCGGTGAAGTTCGAGCCCAGCAGCTTGCCCAACAGCGCGCTGCCCCAGAAGGCTCCTGCCACCCGCGCCACCATTTCCATCGCGATCGAAACCATCGCCGCCAATACCGCCATCGAGAACATCGTGCCGATGCCGTAAAGCAACCAACGCTGGAACAGCGACTTGGTCTGCTCGAACAGCAGGCACAGGATGAACAACGGCCCCAACCCGATGAACAAGGCCAGCGCAACTTCATACAGCAACAGCATCGAGCCGGCCGTCACCGCCGGGCCGCCGGTGCCCAGACCGATGAACCACATCGCCCGCGTCTTGGCCGAGTCCAGCGTCTCGTCGCCCGCCACGTCCAGCATGTCCACCGCCGACAGCGCCACCTGCATGTAGCCCAGGTTCTTGTCGATCAAGTCTTCCGGCCGGTCCTTCTTGCCGGTCACGACATGGGATATTTCGTTCTTGACGTCGTTGATCAGGAAGCCGTGCAGGTCGCGGCCGAACATCGCCATGCTCGTGGCCACGCCGACGATCAGCGCCGCGCGCGCCATGTTGGTGACAAGCACCATCATCGAGTCGCGACTGCGGCCGGTGGCGATGCGGAAGCCCTGGATCAGCACCCACAACGTCATCAGGGTCAGGGCCATGGCCCCCACCCAGCGCATGACCCGCGCGAGCAGCTCCACGCCGAAGGCGCTGATCTGCTCGTGCAGGTAATCCAGGATCAACCGGAAGAAGAAGAAATCCCCCACCGAGGACGTCGCCAGCGGGCTGTGCAGCCACTGCAGCGCTCCTTGTGTCCACGTGCCGTCCATCATCCCTAGACTCATCACTTCACCTGCCGGTTGCCCGGGCCTGCCGGGTCGTTGCGGAAAGAATCACAGTTCCAGTGCAGCCTTCAGCGTGGCGGTCTTGACCAGGGTCCCTATCGGGTTCCGCTCGCCCTTGAGGGCGCGCCCGGCCAGGATCTGCTGCATGTTCCTGAGCGTGCCGATCTGCAGGTCGTAGGTCCGAATCTGGCTTTCCCACGCCTTGAAACTCTTGTCCATCGCGGCAAAGGATTGCAGCGTGTTGTTCGACGATTCGGGCATGGTGCCGGCCTTCCGGGACGCCAGGCGGATTTGCTTGATCTTGTCCAGGATGCCCTGCACCTGCGGCATGGTGTCGCGCACCACGGTGACCGTCTCGTTGTACTTGCGGTTTTCCAGCAACTGGATGGCCATGCAGATGTTCTTCTGCTGCTCGCCGATGTCGCCGGCCAGATTCAGGTTCAGCGCACTCATGATCCCGCCCAGGCTGAGCCCACTCACGCCACAGCGCTCGGCCACGTTCCAGTCCTCGGGAATCACCGTGAGGTTGACGCTGGTGGGCATCAACGGCGAGGCGACGATCTGCTGGTACTGGGCCAGGCGGTCACGCCATTCGTTCAAAGTGGCTATCCAGCGCGTGGCATTCTGCGCATACTCGCCCGCGGCCTCGATCTGCGAGGTCAACGTATTGATCTGGTTGAGGATGCTCTGCAACAGGTTGGGGCCGACCTCGACCACCGGCCCGGCCGCCCTGGCCGGCGGCGCCGCGATCACCATCGAGATACCCAATGTCAGCGCGGCGGCCAGCGGCATGGCGTGGCGGCGCGGATTGGCAGCGGTGTTGTTTTCCATATCCATCTCCTGGCAAATGATCCCGCACTCAGGCGGCCTGTTCCCTGCTGGCTGGCTTTCCCGAACCCTTGCGTTTCCGGTAGAAGTCGGCCAGCCACTGTTCGGGCGTGAGATCGGCCTCGGGTACCTTCTCGCGCATCGCAACCTCGTGCAGTACGCGGTGCATGACCTCGATGTTGTCGGTGGAGGCCGAAATCACCGACAGGATGTCGTCCATGCCGCGCAGGTTGAGCTGGCAGACGCTGGAGGCATGCCCCTGCTTGACCAGGAAGCAGCGCGAGCGTTCGTCCAGCGCGGTCACCACCTTGAACTCGGCCTCGGTCAACTTGAGGCCATCGATGTAATCGGCCTTGTTGGCATTGGGGTTGGGCAGCAGGATCAGCGTGGCGGTCTGCTCGATCAGGGCGGCTGAAATGTCGCTCTTGAGCGCGTCTTCCGGGCTCTGCGTGGCGAAGATGCCCAGGCCATTCTGCTTGCGGATGGTCTTCTGCTTGTTCTTGGCGAATTCCTTCAACCCACCCTCGCCATCGAGGATCTTCCAGAATTCGTCCATCACGTAGATCAGGCGGCGACCATCGATCAGCGACTCCAGCCGGTGCAGCAGGTAATTGATGACCGGCACGCGCACTTCCGGGTTGTCGATGATGTCGGTGTAGTCGAAGCCGATGATGTTGGCCCTTTCCAGGTCGATGGTGTCGACCGGGTTGTCGAACACCCAACCCAGCGAGTTGCCGGCGGTCCAGCGCCGCATGCGTGCGTACAGGCCATCGTCGCCCATGTTGGGCAGGCTCTTCTGGAAGTTGGTCATGCTGCGCAGGCGTGGCGGCGTATCGAGGATGTTCTCGACGGCGCGGAAGATGTCCTCTTCCTCGCGTGCGCTGTACTCGCGCTTGCCCGCCAGCACCTTCACCAGGTCCGCCAGGAACTGCACGTTGGCTTCGGTGCGCTCGCACTGGAACGGATTGAAGCCGGTCGGCTGGCCGTTTTCCAACGCCAGGTAGTTGCCACCGCAGGCGCGCACGAAGATTTCCGCGCCGCGATCCTTGTCGAAGAAGAAGATGGTGGGCGCCGGGTCGTACTTCTGCACCTGGCTGAGCAGGAAGTTGATCAGCGCGGTCTTGCCGGTGCCGGACTTGCCGATGACCATCGTGTTGGCGATGGCTTTCTCGCCCAGGGAATTCTCCGAGGGATGGGTGGCATGGAAGTTGAAGTAGTACGGCTGGCCATTGGTGGTCTGCAACGTGGTCACGCAATCGCCCCACGGGTTGTTCTGCAGCTTGCCGGTGGCAAAGTTGTGCAGTGGCGACAAGCCGAGGAAGTTCAGCGAACTGACGTTGGCCAGGCGGGTGCGGTAGCGCCAGTTGCCCGGCAGCTGCGAGTAGAACGAGGAGGTGATGGCAAGGTCCTCCTTGGCCGAGACAAAGCCGGCATTGGACAGTTCGGCGCGGGTGGCGGCCACGTTCTGCGCAAGCCTGGCCTGGTTGTCGGCATACACGCTGACGATGAAGTGGTATTCGCCCAGCACGAAATTGCCCGACGACAGCTGGTCCATCGCCTGGTCGAGCTCGATGATCTGGCTGACCGCCTTGTCGCCCGAGGAAATCATCATGCCCTTGGTGCGGTCGAGGACCTTGAGCGCGTCCTGGCGGCCCATCGGGCTGAACGAATGGGTCATGACATACTCGAAATCGAGGTACTTCAGGCCATTGAGAATGCCCGGCCAGGTGCCTTCGGCATATTCCTTGATGTTGAGGATCGCACCGAAGTGATTGGCGCCGTTCGGGGTATTGATGACGAAGTCGCCGGTCTTGGCCGAGAACATGTGGCGGCTGACCGGCAGGTAGTCCTTGACTGGTGCCGGCAACACCGGCACCGGCTCGTCGATGCGGTTGATCAGCCAGCCGAAGAATTCCAGCGTCTCGGAGAACACCACGCCGTTGCCGGCTTCATACATGCCCAGCCGGTAAGGCGCGTAGTCGCGGATCACCGCCTCGACATTGCCGGCCAGTTCCAGCAGCTTTTCCACGGCCTGTTCCTGCTCCGCGCGCAGTTTTTCGACATCGGTGGATCGTTCGACGAAGCGTTTCCCGGCCACCACCGGGCGGTAGATCATGGTCAGGTACAGCTCGTTCTGCATGATCCTCTGCGAGGAGAGCATGCCGAAATACTGGTCGGACACGTCCTGGTTGAAGCCCTGCGCGAATTCGCTGCGCCCCTTCAACCGGCGACGGCGGCGTATGTCGTGCACCCAGAACGCGACGTTGACGAAATCCGGCGCACGCAGCGTCTGCAGCAGGCGGTTGAAGGTGTTGTGCTTGTGTTCCAGCTCCCATTCCTCGCGGCCCACGAATGGCAGCCCCTCCAGATGCCAGGTCATCAGGTAGTCGCCGCCCGTGGTCTTCACCACATTGGTGGAGACATGCGACGACAGGGGAATGAATTCGCTGATGGAGGTGTCTGGACTGAACATTGGAACGCCTGAATTAAGCCGTACTGCGGAGTAGCGTCGGCTTGCAATGAATTGTTAGGCCGACTTTTGAGTGGCCTTGACGATAGGAGTGACGATGTATTTGCCAACTGACCACTTGAATGCAAGGAAAGATATTGGAATACCAACGGCAAATCCGAAGATTCCAGTAACGACTCCAATCTTGACCAGTGGAACGCCAATGGCTCCAAGGATGCCACCTATTATTGCCCCAGCAAGTGCTCCCAAGATTCCTCCGCCAACCGAGGCGATGAGGAAGAAAAGCAACCAGCTTTTTGCGTAGGGGATTTCTTTCTGAGTCATGGGGTTCCTGCTCCGTTGACCCAACGCCTGAATCAAGCTGTTCCGCGAAGTGGCGTCGGCTTGAATGAATTGCCATCCATAATTTACTCGTAACCACTCTCTTCCTTGCCAGCCAAGCAAGCCTTGTTGCTCCCTGACGGCGTCAGGTAGACGTATACGGCTGAAATTGGACTCTTCAGGACAATGGTAGTGGCATTAAGCGATCGGTCGTATACAAAATCATTGAACACCTCTTCCCTCACAACACCACATGGTTCCTCGAACAACATGCTTTCCCAATATGTCCAGTCACACTCCCCGCCAGCCGATGGGGAAAATGTAACGATTATTTGACTATCCCCGTCACTATAGCTCTTCACAATGCGTGAAAAAAATGGGCGTGTGTCTGGACTGTCTTTTGAGTTCGTGTCGTAAGATGCGTGCTGGGAATCTTCAACGAGAAATTTCGATACTCTTGAAATGGTGGGGAGGCATCGTTTGATTCCAGCCTTTTCAGCTCGCGTCTCCAGAGTGGTTTGAGCATAGACAGCATTGCTCATCAGGGCCGTTGCAAGCATTGCAAACTTCCAATTCATGAACCCTCCATTAGTTGTGCCCAACTACCGATTGGAATCCTGCGGGGATGCTGCGTGGCACCGGGCAAGCGGCAAGGACCGTCTGCCCGGTGATGCCGGTCATGCGTCCGGCGGTGGCCTGTCGCGATAGTGGTTGGGGCTGAACACCCACATGCCGTCATGCTCGTGCACATTCCGGACACGCAGTTTGAACTGCAGGCGCAAGCCCAGCAGCCGGAACACCATCTCGTCGCGCTTGGCCATCATCCGCATGATGAAAATGGCCACCGGGATGGTCAGCAGCAGCCAGAAATTGGTGTACATGCTCAGGAGCAGCAACCCGCCCGCCACGAAAAAGAACGGCACGTATGGCACGCCCAGGAACATGGCCGGGCGGGTACAGCCCCGGAACACGACGTCCTTATGCACCGTAGTACTGCAATGCCTGGTACACGGCCGCGCCCGCGGAGCCACTGCACGAGCCCGCCTCGTTGCCAAGCAGCATGCGCGCGATCTGCCCGGCCGCACCGATCAACACGCCGCCGATCAGGATCGGGGCCACGTCACCGATGCGCTTGTGGGCGAAGGCGATCTGGTAGCCGGCAAAGATCACCGCGATGGTCACCACCGCGATCGAGACCATGTTGAGCAGCCCACTGATGTTGTCGAAGAAACCGCAGACCTTGGTGTCGGTACCGCCGAAGTCCTGGGCCAGTACCTGCGGGGCAAACACGACGCCGGCAAAGGCAATGGCCAGCAGCATGCTCTTCAGCGTGCGCCGGGCCTGGACGAGATCGAGATTGGATTGCTTCATGAATGGATTTCCTTGTTGATTGAGCAGATGAACCAATGGACTCACATGGCCAGCCGGAAAGCTGGCCGCACCACGACTTCGTCAGAAAACGAAGGCCGCATCCCCAGCGGGAACCTGTTGAACCTGTTGAACCTGTTGAACCTGTTGAACCTGTTGCACCGTACCCGTGCCCGACTGGGCCGGCGTGGGCATCGGCGTGTTGCGTTCGCTCCACGGCCGCAGCATCACCGGGCCATCATCAGCCCGACCGCCAGGCACTGGCAGTGCTGCGCCATTTCCAGGCCCGGCCTGCTCCACGGAATACATGGGAGCCGGTGCCGCGACCGGTTGCACGGCCCGTTCCAGCCGCCCCGACACCACGCGCGACAGCGCGTGGTCGCCCATACGAAGCAAACCATCGCGCACCATTGCACCAGTAGAGGGGTAAACCACATAAGCCCGCGCCGGATCGTCAGGAAGGTATGCCGGGGCACCGCTCTGCACGACGATGCGTGCCTGTGCAGCCGGGGACAGCTGCGGGTGATGTTCGACCTCGATCTGCCTGCGTTCGCCACGATCGGCCACTGCAATCGGTGCGGCGTCCCCCGTGACGGCAAGCGGCTGGCTGCGCCTGATCGAGTCGTACATTTTCTGCACGTAGCCGTGCCGGAACCCGGTGGTGAAATCACCCGAGTAGTAGCAGCTGAACGACTTTCCCCAGTCCCCACCCGAGCGCTTGTAGCAGTCGGCCAGGATGCGCGAGCCCGCCTGCAGGTTCGGACATTGCTGGAATGCCTTTTCGTAGGAATCCAAACCGTACTTGGCCAGGTTGTAACGATTGACCTGGGCCAGGCCGACGGAAAAGTTGTAGCCCTTCTCCTCGAGCATCCGCACAGTGGCCAGTGCTTCGTCCAGACGCCGTGGCTGGCGCACGAGCGCCCCACCGACCACGCCGATGGCGAAAGGATTGCGCGAGGATTCGACGTCGATGACGTGTTGCATTACCTCCATCGGCACCGCCATTTCCGGGCATGCAAGCGCTTCAAGTCCGGGTAGCATCAGCCTGCCCTCCCCGGTTGCCGCCGCAACGCACCGGCTGTCCGTGACGCCATCATTCAATGCTCCTGCCCCTGGGTACGCCCCGGGTTGAAATCGATGCCGGTGATGTAGCGCGAGCCGGCGTGGGCCTTGATGTGCACCACGATGTCGATGGTCATCATCAGCAGCCGCTTGATGACGGGGAATTCCAGGCCTGCCCCTTCGGCCGAAGCCTTGACCATCAGCGCCAACTGGTCCCAGGTCTGCTCGGGGCTGCCCGCATGGCAACTGGTGATGGAACCGGGATGACCCGAGGCGCAATTGCGAATGAAGTAGAACGCTTCGTCGCCACGCAATTCCGCCAGGATGATCCGGTCCGGCTTCATTCGCAGGCAGGCTTCCATGCAGCTCTTGGCGGTGACGTTGCTGGTGCTCTGCCCGCCCTTGGAATACAGCAGGTGCACCACGTTGGGCTGCGTGATGAACAACTCGCGCGC
This sequence comes from Stenotrophomonas daejeonensis, assembly GCF_001431505.1. GTDB lineage: Bacteria > Pseudomonadota > Gammaproteobacteria > Xanthomonadales > Xanthomonadaceae > Stenotrophomonas > Stenotrophomonas daejeonensis. The sequence continues at coordinate 12,560 of NZ_LDJP01000037.1, read as the reverse complement.
ATCCTCGATGGTGACCAGCCGCTCGTCGTCGGGAATGTGGTTGACCAGCGACTTCATGAAGGTGGTCTTGCCGCTGCCGGTGGCGCCGGAGACCACGATGTTCTTGCGATACATCACCGCATGTCGGAAGAAGCCGGCATAGTCGCGTGCATGGCGCAGCTCCAGCAGTTCCCGGTCCTGCTCGCCGATGCCACCGTCCTGCTCGAGTATCTGGTCGAAGAAGCCGTCCTGCTGGTACTGCGCCAGGGTCCTGGTATGCCTGGATGGCAGGCGTATGGTGATCGACACCTTGCCGGCGTCGCAGGCCGGAGGGATCACGAACTGGGCACGCTGGCCGGTCGGGAAGGTCAACGACACCACCGGGTCGGCATCGGTGATGCGCTGTCCGGTATTGCTTTCGTTGACCACCGCCGTGCAGAACTGCCGAGCGCGCTCGAAGCTCAGGCCCGGCACCTCCACCCGCTGCCAGCCATCGGCCGCTTCCAGATACAGCTCGCCGGGGCGGTTGATGCAGATCTCCGTCACCGCCTGCGACTCCATGTACTCGGCAATGCCCAGCACTTCGTACTGGTAGCGCAGGAAGTCGCTGGAAACCAGTGCGAGCGGAGATGCTTCGGCGTCCATGCTCATTCGCCAATCAATGGCGCGGATTCAGCACGCTGGTGAAATCCACGTCCTTGGCGACGTAGACATTCACGATCGTGCCCTGGTTGATGGTCACCGTCGGCGACCGGCGCTGGCTCAGGGCCTCGTTGGCCAGCCGCTCCATCGTGCGCGCAGTGGCGCTTTCATAAGGCGACTGGACGGCCAGGCCGCTGCTGGTGATGGTTGTGGACTCCGGTCCATGCTCGGCCGCGGCATACTTGAAGGCATCGGAAAGCAGGCTGATCATCAACGCCGACGCAATGCGTTGCCCCCAATGCGCGCTGTACTGGCCGGGATGTCCCGCCCCGCCGAGCTGGTCCACGCCCGGGCTGGACATGGCCACGTCGATGCCATTCGGCGTGGTGATGCGATCCCATATCACCTCCACGCGTTCGCCGATCGGGCCGCCGCCATAGCTGCCATAGATCTTCGATCCCTTGGGCAGCAGGAGATTGCGGCCATTGATCGAATACACCGGCTCCGTGACCAGGCAGGAGGTATAGCCGGCAATGTCGGTGACGATCCGGGTCTCCAGCACGCAACGCAGGTATGTGCCACGTACCAGCAGCGCGTCCGGGCTGCGGATGAAGCCGGCGCTGGATACGTTTTCCACGTCGGGGCCGCGGCGTATCCGTTGCGACTGCTGGCTCTGGCCACCATTGAATTGAGCCAGCAGTGCGGCACGGGTGACCTCGTCGACCGCCGGGCGCGCCTGCGTCTGGCCGATCACTGCGGCATCGTCGCTGGCGGCAATGCGCCGCTCCAGCAGTGATGGCTCATGGCGTTGCGGTGCGCTGAGCTGGGTCATCGGTACCAACTCCGTGTCCTGTGCGGGCGCGGGCGGCAGCAGCGGGATCGCTTCGGTCGTCTGTCGTGACGACGATAGTGCGGCTGACGCAATATTCGGCAATTCAGGTGTACTCACCCGCTCGGTCTTTTGCGGTTTTGGCACCTCGACATCGCCACCGCCCTTGCGCACCAGCAGAAAGCCCATCGCCAGCACCAGCACCAGGATGCCGCCAAGGAAGAGCAGCGCCTTGCGATTCAATCGCTGCTCATCGACCGAGCGCAGGTGCGGCGCACCGGCATCGAGGTCCGGTGTCGTTTCATGCCCGACCTTGCCGTAATACGGGTTGACCGGTGGCGCCTGGTCACCTGTGCCGGCGCCATCGGGGAGCTGGTTCGGATCGTTGCCCGGAATGTTCTGCTGGTTCATTTCTTGACGTTCCTTCGCAGGCCGACGACGTTCTTGCCGTGGCGGATGACCAGATAGGGGTAGGTCCCGTGCACGATCAGGGTGTTGCCTTCGACCGTGGTGTTCACCACGAAATCCTCGCCGTACTCGCTCTCGCGGCCAAAAACGGCCGGGAAAATGCCGGTCTTGTATTCGGGTGAGGCAGGCAGCCGGAGATAGGTGAAACGGCCATCGTCATAGGCATTCACCGGCACCAACCAGCCCATTTTCCTGACACGCCGGGTCGAGTAGGAATAGTCGAAGTTGTACTGGCGGTCCTTGGCCAACTCGGTGCTCAGCAGCGGCCGGGCTTCTTCTTCCACCGCTTCCTGGGCGATACCGAAAACGGCATCACTGGGATAGGTGAAGGCGATCTTGTACTGCACGCCCGCACGACGCGCCTGCTCCAGCTGGCGCCAGTCGGTGGCCACCACCTTCAACTCGAAAATGTAGGAATGCGTTTCGGTGCGCACCATCATGTTGGTGTCCACGTCGACGTTCTTCGGCTTGAGGTAGAACACGTTCTCGCGACGGGTCAGCTCCCAGCCACTGCTGAAGCCGGTGCTGTAGTCGAGGATCTTCTCGTTCGGGCTCAACTCGATCTGGGTCGTCAGGCCCAGGCCGGTACGCACCGGATAGATGCGGTCTTTCTCGTAGGCATATTGGTCCACCGCCTGCGCGGCGGCCGCTGTGGAAAACAACAGCATCGACAGCAGCGCCCATGCGCCCGTCCGGTTCATGCGACTACTCATCGGTTGCTTGCTCCATCAGCAGTTCCGGTGGAAATCTGGTTCGGCAGTGCCGCCTCCTGCCCTGGCAGGAGCGGTTGCGGCGGTACCTGCACGCCCGGCGCGGATTGCCCGGAAGGAATGAAAGACTCTCCCGTGGCCGGATCGACTACGGTCGCCGCATCGGGATCGGATACGCGCGCATCCGTGAGGGCCTGTGCCGCGGCCTGCTCGGCCTGGGCCTGCAACGCGCTGTCATCCGGCACCGGCACGCCCCGGGCGTAATCACTGTCCACGCGGTATTCGGTGACCCAGAAACCAAGCGGATTGAGTACGCGCTCGTCCTCGGTCAAACCGAGGTTGCCGCGATACTCGAAGCGCATGGTGACGATCTGGTTGTCCAGATAGGTGGTCACGCCGGTCCGCTTGTCCAGCAGGCTGCGCTGGATCCGCACCGATGCGCCGCGGAAACCGCCATCGGGTTGCGCGCCCAGCGGGGTGATGCTCAGGATCTTGACCCTGACCGCCTTTTCCTTGCCATACAGGACAATCGGGTTCTGCGGATTGTTCTTCGCGTAGCGCGCCTCCTGGGTCAGCCCTACCGGCTTGTCCGACATCAGGAATACCAGCCGCCAATCGCGCAGGCCCATGACCTGGAAGTCATAGGATTCACGCGCCAGCACGTACTGGGCGACATTGCTGCGGTTGATCGACTCGTTGGCGGTGATCGACTGGTCGCGGAAATTTCCGGTCAGGCGCGCGACGGTGGCGGTGCCGGTATAGGCATCGGCCATCACCAGGAAAGGCACTTTCTCCTTCAACGGCAACATGTAGTAGTAGCCGCCGGCCAATGCCAATGACATCAGCAACGATGCGGTCGCCACCTTCCATGCACGACGCTCGCTGCGGCGTGCCATGTCGGCGAGGGTCAACTCGTAGCTGACGGCCTTGCCGACAGCCTGTTCCATCCGTTGGGTGTTGCCGGGGTCCTTCTTGCGCAACATGAGCTCTTCCAGATGAGATGAACATCAAGGCGCGGCGCGTCGATTCCATGCGCCGCACGCAGCATGCATGGCGGCGTCAGCTTCCCCCCTGCGGGACGGAAGCGTCCGGAGCGGCCACGGAGATGGCGTTCTGCACGATGATCGTGTTGCCGTCGATGGAGACGGAGATGCCCTGCGGTGCATAGGCAGCCGTGAGTTCGACGACGGCCTGTTGCGCGTTGGTGGTGTCGATCCGGGCAACCGCACCGTACAAGGTGAAGTCCGAAGCGAGACGGTAATCCAGCGCCCGGCCGGAATCCCTTGACCAGCGCTCGAGCATGGTCTTCAGCGTGCCGTCCATTGGCGACGCCTGGTACACGTAGCTGGAATAGAGGGGAATTTCGGCGGGGGCACTGGCAAAGCGATTGACCGGCCGCCAACGACCACCGAAATCAGGTGCGGGATGCGTGGCGCAACCGCTCACCAGCAATGCTGCGGCCACGACGAATACTTCCAACGAGAAAGCATGCTTCATGCGAATGTCCTTATTGCACCCGGGAAGCAGCTTCAATCCGGATTGCTGGCCGTCCGGATACATGCGAGGCGAGGACATGAACCGGCGGCCATTGCGGCAACGCCATCCGTGCTTCCCTGCTGCATGAAACCCGTCTGCCAACGCATGGGGCTACCGGGGAAAACCGGCGCATCGCCCATATGCGTGTCATCCAGACCGAAACCCTCCCTGTTCCTGCGGCTGAAATATCCCGTGAACTCTATCCGGAAACCCGACGAACAAGTCCTTCATCCATCAGTGCCAAACAGAATAACCACATGCCATTTCCGCATAAAGTGATCCTGGTCGCGTATCCGTGATACATACGGCCGGCCTTTTCGCCTGACCACCCATCTACACATCAAGGGTGGGAATCTCAACCTTCCGCAACAGCCGCGAAGTGAAGTAGCGATCCTTGTAGTAGCAGATCTTGTCGCATTTCACCGGATGTGGGATGCCTTCGTAAAGGAACACTTCCTTGTCCGTCCCCATTGCCTTCAACTCTTGAGGCAGCATCAGCGCGCGCCGCTCCTCGCTGTAATTATGGGTTTTTTCCCTTCCCCTGGTCACGTTCTTCCTGCGCACGGTGGTGTAACCGAGCATCTCGGAATAGTCGGCGGCATCCTGTTGCTCGCGTGGCGCATACAGAATCTGCAGCGCGTGATTGGTGATGATCGTGCGCGAGATGTCCTTGCCGTAGGTGGCATCGAGCTGGGCCATGCTCTGGATGATCGGCAGCAGACGCACGTTGTAGCCGGCCATGTAGGACACCGCCGATGCGATGATGTCCACCTTGCCGATGGAGGTGAATTCGTCCATCAGCAGCAGGCACTGGTATTTCAGCTCGGGGTTGGACTTCGGCAACTCGCGCGTGTTGAGGTTGATCAACTGGCTGAAGAACAGGTTGATGATCAGCCGGCTTTCGGCAAGCTTGTTCGGCTGGATGCCGATGTAGATGGTCATCTTCTTCCTGCGCACGTCGGTAAGCAGGAAGTCGTCGCCGCTGGTGGCCTTGTCCAGCACGGGGTTGATCCACGGATTGAGCGGCTCCTTGAAGGTACCCATGATCGAGGCAAAGGTCTCCTCCGCCTGCGACAGCAGGTTGGCGAATGCGGTGCGCGCATTGCCGCTCAGGAAGGGGCGCTCGGACAGGCTCTTGAGGTATTTCTTCAGATCACCTCCATCGCCGGAAGACAAGCGGTAGACGGCACCCAGTGTCGGCGCCCCCTGTATACCGGGGAAACCATCCCTGCGTTCGTCATCGCGGTTTTCGAACAGGTACAGCGTGAAGGCCATGAATGCATTGCGCGCCTGGCTGACCCAGAACTTCTGGTCGTCGGCACCATCCGGGTACAACATCGCGGCGATGCCCATGAGATCCGAAATGCGGAACGCATGGTCGTCGGAGACATAACTCAATGGATTCCAGCGATGCGTGCGCCGGTCTTCCGCAAAGGGATTGAACAGGTAGATTTCCTGCCCCTGGCTGGCGCGCCAGCCGCTCGTCAGCTCGAAGTTCTCCTGCTTTATGTCCAGCACCACCAGCGACTCGTCGTATTCCAGCAGGTTCGGAATCACCACGCCCACGCCCTTGCCCGAACGGGTCGGCGCAGCCAGGATCGCGAACTGCTGGCCGTTCAACCGCACCAGCCTGCCCTTGTGGCGGCCTACCACGATGCCGCTGCCGGTCTTCTTGAACAGCCCATGCCTGGACAGATCGGCGGCAGTGGCGAAGCGCGCATCGCCATGCAACGAACGCTTGTCCGGCTTGAGGACCAGCCATGAACCCGTACCCAGCAGCACCAGCAATGGCATGCCGAAGCCGAGGTAGCCGGCCCACCTGATGCGGCCAGCGAACGGCGCGACCTGCGGTTGGTCGATGACGGCGAGGTATTGGTAATACGTGTTCCAGCCGAGCAGGTCCGTGTCCAGCCTCAGCAACAGCAAAGTGAGGTATCCGGACAATACGAAGCCGGCAAGCAGCGTCGTCAGTACCGCGGCGATGGCAATGATGGGCTTCCGTGCGAACAAACCTTGTCCTCCATGATGTTCCCCCGGAAATCGCGGCAGGGTGCCGGCTTCGATGCGAGGGCGGGTCCGAATTCACTGCAGTCATGCTCTCCGGCATGGTGGTTCGAAACGCCGGCTGGACTTTACACCGGAATCCAGGCAGGCGCATGGATGGCGGATATGGCATGCCACATGTGGAATGAGTTGACGATCCGGTAGACGCATTGGCGCTCAGCGTCCATTACGCAGGGCGTCAGTCGCTGTCCAGCGGCAACAACGGCCGCCCCCGCTTGGCACGGAAATAGTTGCTCAGGCGCGTGCTCGCCTCCTGCGCCAGCACGCCGGCACTGACTTCCACGCGGTGGTTGTGGCGGACGTCGCCGAGCAGGTCGAACACGCTGCCGCAGGCGCCGGTCTTGGGATCGGTGGCGGCATAGACCAACCGCGCGATGCGCGCGTGCACCAGCGCCATCGCGCACATCGCGCAGGGTTCCAGGGTCACGTACAGGGTGCAGCCGACCAGCCGGTGGTTGCCCAGCCGCGCGCCGGCCGCGCGCATCGCCACGATCTCGGCATGCGCGCTGGGATCATGGTTGGCGATATTGAGGTTCCAGCCTTCGCCCAGCAACGTGCCGTCGGCACCGACCAGCACCGCGCCCACCGGGATTTCGTCGAATTCGCGTTGCGCACGCTCGGCCAGCGCCAGCGCGTGGCGCATCCATTTCTCGTCGTCACGGGTGGGCGGCTCGGTCGTCATGCTTGCCGGCGGTGGCGCGATGCGGCGCTCGCGGTGGGAGTGGCGGGCAGGGTGGGATTCGAACCCACGGAAGGTTTGACCCTTCGCCGGTTTTCAAGACCGGTGCCTTAAACCGCTCGGCCACCTGCCCGTGGTGCGCCGATGCGCTGGCATCGGCCACGGGCGCGCATTCTCGCATGCCGCCCGCGGGTTTGTTCAAGCGGCTTGCTCAACCGGCCTCGATGGCCAATGCGCCCATCGTCGAGGCGCGGATCTTCTCCTTGGCGCGCTCGCAGGCGCCGCCGCAATCCAGCCGCGAGGCTTCCAGCTGCGGCGGCAGGTGTTCGGCGAGGAAGTCGATGAACACCCGCACCGCCGGCAGCAGGCCACGGCGCGAGGCGAACACCGCGTGGCAGATGCCCTGCGGCAGCGACCAGTCCGGCAGCACCACCTCCAGTTCGCCGTGGCGCACGGCCTCGGCGCAGACCGTCTCGGGCAGCATGGTGATGCCGAACCCGTCCTTGACCATGCTCTGCAGCAGCGGGAAGTCGAAGCCGGCCACCCGTGGCTGCAGGTCCACGCGGCTGACCACGCCCTCCGGGCCATGCAGTTCCCAACGCTGCCGCGCCTCGTCCTCGCTGATGCTCAGGGTGACGTGGTTGGCCAGATCGTCGGGGGTCTTCGGGCGGCCGGCGCGGTCGAGGTATTTCGGGCTGGCGACCAGAAGCTCCTGCACCTGGCCGAAGCTGCGCATCACCAGGCTGCCATCGTCGTCCAGCCGCGAGCGCACGCGCAGCGCGACGTCGTAGCCTTCGTTGATGATGTCCACGCGGCGGTTGCTGATGTTCAATTGCAGCCGCACCTTCGGGTATTGCTCCAGGAATTTCGGCAGCAGCTTGGGCAGCTGCATCTGCGCCAGCGACACCGGCACGCTGGCGCGCACCAACCCACGCGGCTCGGCGCTGAGGCGGTCCACCACCTCGCGCGCGGCCTGCGCCTCGGCCAGCATGGTCTGGGCGTGGCGGTGCACGCTCATGCCCACGTCGGTGACGGCGAAACGGCGGGTCGAGCGCTGCAGCAGGCGCACGCCCAGATCGGTTTCCAGTTGGCTGATGCGCCGGCTCAGGCGCGACTTGGGGATGCCCAGTGCCCGCTCGGCGGCGGCGAAACCACCGTGATCCACCACCATCGCAAAGTAGTAGAGGTCGTTGAGGTCCTGCATGGATTGATCCCAGAACTGGAACGAATCCAAGGATTCAATCACCTTTGTCCTGATTTTACAAATCAGGCTGCAAACGGTCCTGTATGGACAAACCCGGCAGGAGCGCCACCACGCCGCAGGTCGGGGCTACGCCCCCGACGCATGCATTGCCGCACGTCGGGGGCACAGCCCCGACCTACGGCAAAAGGCCCGCATGACGCGGGCCTTTCGTCCTTCCGCAGGTGGCGATGGTCTCAGCCGATCCGCTCGGCGCCGCCCATGTACGGGCGCAGCGCCTCCGGCACGGTGATCGAGCCGTCGGCGTTCTGGTAGTTCTCCATCACCGCGATCATCGCCCGGCCCACCGCCACGCCCGAGCCATTGAGGGTGTGCAGCAGTTCCGGCTTGCCGGTGGCCGGGTTGCGCCAGCGCGCCTGCATGCGCCGGGCCTGGAAATCACCGCAGTTCGAGCACGAGGAAATCTCGCGGTAGGTCTGCTGCGAGGGCAGCCACACTTCCAGGTCGTAGGTCTTGACCGCGGAAAAGCCCATGTCGCCGGTGCACAGCAGCACCTTGCGGTACGGCAGGCCCAGCTTCTGCAACACGGTTTCGGCGCAGCCGGTCATGCGCTGGTGCTCGGCCTCGCTGTCCTCCGGGCGGCACACGCTGACCAGTTCCACCTTCTCGAACTGGTGCTGGCGGATCATGCCGCGCACGTCGCGGCCGCCGCTGCCGGCTTCGGAACGGAAACACATCGAATGGGCGGTCATGCGCAGCGGCAGGCGCTCGGCCTCGACGATCTCGTCGCGCACGATATTGGTCAGCGGCACTTCCGAGGTCGGGATCAGGTAGCGCGTGGAATCGCCCAGCGCGGTCTTGAACAGGTCTTCCTCGAACTTGGGCAGCTGGCCGGTGCCACGCAGCGAATCGGCGTTGACCAGCACCGGCACGTTGGTTTCCTCGTAGCCATGCTCGCCGGTGTGCAGGTCGAGCATGAACTGGCCCAGCGCGCGGTGCAGCCGCGCCAGCTGGCCACGCAGCACGGTGAAACGCGCGCCGGACAGCTTGGCCGCCGTCTCGCCATCCAGCCAGCCGTTGCGGGCGCCAAGCTCGACGTGGTCCTTGACCTCGAAATCGAACCCGCGCGGCGTGCCCCAGCGCAGCTGCTCGACGTTCTCGCTTTCGTCCTTGCCGGCCGGCACGTCTTCGGACGGCAGGTTCGGGATGCCCAGCGACAAGGCTTCGATCTTCTCGCGCAGTTCGTCCAGCTGCACTTCCGAGGCCTTCAGCTCGTCGGCGAACCCGGCGACCTCGGCCATGATCGCCGACACGTCCTCGCCCTTGGCCTTGGCCTGCCCGATCGCCTTGGAACGGCTGTTGCGCAGGCTCTGCAATTCCTGGGTACGCACCTGGATGCGCTTGCGGTCGGCTTCCAGCGCTTCGAACGCGGCCACGTCGAGTTCATGGCCGCGCGTGGCGCGCAGGCGTTCGGCCAATTCGGCGGGCTGCTGGCGAAGAAGGGCTGGATCGAGCATGGGACGGCACTGTCAACGGATACGGAGGGATGCAATTATCGCCCGAACCGCGCCGCTCTGCGTCCTGTGCCAGAATCCGGGCGTTCCACACGGCCACGTCCATGCCCCGCTCCGAACAGAACATCACCTTCCAGTTGCCGCGCAGCAGCCTGAAGATCGCCGGCATCGCCTTCTGCGCCGGCCTGCTGCTGTTCCTCGTGGTCTGGCTCAACGCCCGGCGCCACAACGACTTCTATCGTGCCGACCCGGCGCAACCGCAAACCGACGTGGCCGAAGCCGCACCGCTGCCCGCGCCGCTGCCGGCCAGCGCCGGCGCCAGCGACATGCCCGACGCGCACGACGAGCCCACCGAAGAAAAACCGCAACTGGTGGAAACCACCCCGCCACCGCAACCGCTGCCGGAAGCGGCGCCCGCCGCCGCACCGGCCGCGCCAGCGCCCGCTGCCGCCACCCCGACCGACCGCCCGGTGCCGCTGCCCGGGCAAAGCCCGCCGCCGCGCTATCCACCGGCCGCATTGCGACGCGGCGAGAGCGGCACCGTGGTGGTGCGGGTCGAGGTCGATGCCGGCGGCGTCCCGCTGGACGCGAAGATCACCCAGCGCAGCGGCTCGCGCGACCTCGACCGCGCGGCGCTGGAAGCCGTGCGCCGCTGGCGCTTCCAGCCGGCGCAGAGCAATGGCCAGCCGATGGTCGGCAGCCTTGAGGTTCCGTTCGACTTCAAGCCGGGGCAATAAGCTGAACCCCGGCCGCGGCACAAGCTGAACTGCATGGCACCAGCGGCCATGCCGTTGACGTGGCCGCAACAACTGCCGCGCCGATGCGCGCAAGACTCGGATCGTCGTCCAACCGACAGGAGTCCGAGATGAGTGCTATCCATACCCATGACATGCCCGCCTCGCAGCCGCTGGAGCATGGCGACCCTGCAACTCCCCGTTCCTCCACGTCCCCGTGGCTGTGGGCGGCGCTGATATTGGCCTTGCTGGCCGCTGCGCTGCTGTGGCTGCGCCCGGCCGGCCCCGGCGAAACCACGGTGCCCGCCATCGGCGAGCAGGCGGCACCGGCCATTACGCCGCAGGCACCGATGGCGGCCGAGCCCGGTACCAGCACAGGCAACACCGCGGCGCGCAAGCCGGTGCCGGCGCTGCGCAACCGCGATGCGCGGCCGCTGGCCGGCAACGCCAAGCCCAGCTATCCGCCGGCGGCGCTGCGCAGTGGCGTCGAAGGCGGCGTGGTCGCGCGCCTGGACATCGATGCGCAGGGCCAGGTCACCGCGGCCAGCATCGTCTCGCGCCACGGCCAGCGCAGCCGCGACCTCGACCGTGCGGTGCTGGACAGCGTGCGCGGCTGGAAGTTCGAGCCGGCGCTGCGCGACGGCCACAGCGTGGCCAGCGTGGTCCAGGTGCCGGTGGATTTCCGCGCCAACCAATAATCCGGCGGCATGCGCACGGGCCGGGGGCAGCCTTGCCTCCGGCCCGTTCGTTTGTCCCGGTCAGGCCAACGCGAACCCGACCCCGGTCGCCAAGCGGTCGAAACCGGGGAACGAGGTCGCCACGTTGGCGATGTCGTTGATCCGCACCTGCCCGGTGCTCAGCTGGCCGGCGACGGCGAAGGCCATCGCGATGCGGTGGTCGCCGTGGCTTTCGATGGTGCCGCTGCCGAGCGCGCCCGGATGGATCGTCGCGCCATCGTCGGTTTCGTCGATGCGCAGGCCCAGCGTGCGCAGGCCGGTGGCCATCGCCGCCAGCCGGTCCGATTCCTTGACCCGCAGTTCGGCCGCGCCGCGTACCACGGTCGGGCCTTCGGCCGCGACGGCGGCGATGAACAGCGCCGGGAACTCGTCGATCATGTCCGGCACCACCTCCACCGGGATTTCCGCGCCCTTGAGCCGTGCATGGCGCACGACCAGGTCGGCGACCGGTTCGCCGCCGTGCTCGCTGTGGTTTTCCTCGGTGATATCCGCGCCCATCAGCCGCAGCGCAGCCAGCAGGCCGGTGCGGCGCGGGTTCAGGCCCACCGAGCGCAGGCGCAATTGCGAGCCGGGGATGATGCTGGCAGCGACGATGAAGAATGCGGCCGAGGAGAAATCCGCCGGTACCGCGATGTCGGTGGCGCGCAGGCGCTGGCCGCCGCGCAGCCGCGCCCTGCCCGGTTCGAAGTCGATCTCCACGCCGAAGGCGCGCAGCATGCGCTCGGTGTAGTCGCGGGTCGGGTGCGGTTCGACCACCGAGGTTTCGCCCTGCGCGTACAGGCCGGCCAGCAGCACCGCCGATTTCACCTGCGCGCTGGCGACCGGCAGTTCGTAGTGGATGCCGTGCAACTGCGCGCCGCCGTGGATGTGCAGCGGCGGCGTGCCGTCGGCCTGCGTGTCGATGCGCGCGCCCATCTGTGCCAGCGGGCCGGTGACGCGGCGCATCGGCCGCTTGGACAGCGACTCGTCACCCACCAGCACGCTGTCGAACGGTTGTGCGGCCAGCAGGCCGGCCAGCAGGCGCATGCCGGTACCGGCGTTGCCGCAATCCAGTTCGCCTTGCGGCGCTTTCAGGCCATCGACGCCGACACCATGCACGATCCGCCGCGATGGCGACGGGGTTTCGAAGCGCACGCCCATCCGCGCGAAGATCGCCGCGGTGGCGCGGGTGTCCTCGCCTTCAAGGAAGCCGTCGATGCGCGAGGTGCCATCGGCCAGCGCGGCGAACATCACCGCCCGGTGCGAAACCGACTTGTCGCCGGGAATGTCGAGCGTGCCCTGCAGCGGTTGGCCTTTGCTTGCGATCCAGTGGGGCTGGGAGGTCATGCGGAGTCTCCGTGATCGTTCCCTTCTCCCTCCGGGAGAAGGTGCCCCGAAGGGGCGGATGAGGGTTGGGGGCGAAGTCTCGGGGAGTTCGGTTTCGCGAGGAGCTACGCCCCTGCCCTCTCCCCAACCCCCGCTTCGCGC
>NZ_LDJP01000036.1 GCF_001431505.1 Stenotrophomonas daejeonensis | reverse complement strand
CCGCCTCGGGCTGGCTGGCGAGGATCAGCCGGTACAGCGCTTCCAGCTGCGGCCGCACCTGCGCGGTGGGCAGGCCGTCGAGGCGGGTGACCCGGATCGACTCTTCCAGCGCCGGCAGCGGCATGTGCGGCAGGTGGCGCCGGGCCAGCGCCGCGCAGGCCGGCGGATCATCCTTGCACCAGCGCGAAGCCTCGGCATAGGCGGCGACGATGGCTTGCGCCAGCGCGGTGTCGGCGGCGCGCGGGGCGGCGGCCATGACCCCGGCCTGCGGCAGTTCCGGCTGCTGCGGGAAGCGCAGCGCCCACGCCGCTTCCAGGCTCTGTACCCGATACAGCGGCGCGCCACCCTCGTTGCGGTTGCGTTGCAGCAGCAACGAGGCGGTCGGCTCGGGCAGCACCGCGTGGTCGGCCTGCCCGGCGAGCATCAACGCGACCGCATCCAGCGCGTCGCGGGCCTGGCGCAGCTGCAGGTCGTGGCCCGGTTCCAGCCCCTGCGCGGCGTACAGCTCGTGCAGGGCGATGGCGCCCATGTCGCGCCGGAACGGGGTCAGCAGGGTGCGCCCGCGCAGGTCGCCGAAGTCGTGCAACTGCGGGTCGCGGCTGACCAGCCACAGCAGGCCCCAGACCGACACGTTGAGCAGGCGCACCGGCTCGCCGCGGTTGGCCATCAGCGCCGGCAGGTTGGCCGGGGTGGCGCTGTAGTCGATCTCGCCGCGGGCCAGCATCACCCGCAGCTGGTCGGCGCTCTGCCACAGCCGGAACTCGGCCGGCAGCACGCGCCCGTCCACCGCCACCCCGACCTCGGCCATGCGCATCAGCGGGAAGCTGACCACCGCGCCGGGGCCGGCCAGACGCAGGGGGTCATCGGTTGGTTCCGGCGCGCTGGCAGCGGCGGCCGGCGCCTGCGGAGCGCCGCAGGCGGCCAACAGCAGGGCCAGCAGCAGGACAAGGACCTTGGTGCCGGACCGGGATGCAGTGATTCGGCAAATAAGAAGTATTCTCATGCGGCCATGTTCGTGCCGACCGCCCCTGCCACCAATGACATAAATCAAGCCGCGCCCAATAGGCCGCCGGCGGTGGCCGATGCGCTGCGCGAACACCCGCTGTTCCGCGAACTGCGACCCGACACCGGGCAGCGCCTGCTGGAGGCGGCCGCGCCATTGCGGCTGGCGGCCGGGCAGTGGCTGTTCCGCGAGGGCGATGCGGCGCGGCACTGCCTGCTGGTGCTGGCCGGGCGGGTCGAGGTGCTGCGCATGGGCCAGGACGGCGAGGAGCGCGTCTACAGCCTGTACGGCCCCGGCCAGTTGGTGGCCGAGGCGGCCATGTTCATGCCGCACGGCCGCTATCCGATGGGGGCACGCGCGCAGGCGCCGCTGCTGGCGCTGCGCTTGCCGCGGCAGGCGCTGCGGCAGGCCTGCAATGCCGATCCGGGGCTGGCGCTGCGGATGCTGGAATGGCTGGGCGAACGGGTCTACCAGCGCACCAACGAGATCGATTGGCTCGCCGGCAGTTCGGCCGCGCAGCGGCTGGCCGCCTACCTGCTGTCGCTGCGCCGGCCCGGCGAGCCGCGCCGGGTGCGCCTGCCGCTGCAGGTCCGGCAGGTCGCCGCGCGCCTCGGCGTGCGCCCGGAAACGCTGAGCCGGCTGTTGTCCGACTGGCAGCGCGCCGGCCACCTGCGCGGGCAGCAGCGGGATTGGGAAATCCTCGACCCGGAGTACCTGGCCGACCTGGCCAGCGCGTCGCGCAGGAGCTTCTGAGCGGGGCCGCGTGGCGCCAGCCCCGGCTGTTTTCCCGTCAGTCCTCCAGCCCCGCTCGCCCCTCGGCCAGCGGCACCCGGCTGCCGTCGAGCAGGCCGCGGCTGAGCCTGCCGTCCTCGATGAACAGCAGTTCGCCGTTCTCGCCCTTCTTGATGCTGCTGTCGATGGCGACGACGCGGCCGCCGTGGAAGCTGCTCACGTGCGGCATCGAGGTATGGCCGACGACGATGCGCGCAAGCCCCAGCCGGTCCAGCACCTCCTGCACGCCGGCGCTGTCGAGGCGGCCGTCGAAATAGCCGCGGTACCAGATCGGGCTGGTCTTGCCGTCGTACAGCGGTGCGGTGGCCGGGTCGGCCTTGAGCTCGGCCCTGGGCCGGCCCAGCGAGGCCCGGTAGGCGGCGTTGGTGGCTTCCGGGGCCAGCGCCAGTTGCAGTGCTTCGGGCGCGATGCCGCCATGCAGGAACAGGGTGTCGCCGATGCGCAGCAGCACCGGGCGGGTGCGCAGCCATTGCCCGATCACCGAATCGGCACCGTACAACTGCGGGTAGCTGCGGCCCAGCAGCTGCGCGCTGCGCAGGTACTTGGGGTTGACGTAGCGCAGGTCGTCGTACAGCACCATCGTCTCATGGTTGCCGAGCACGAAATGCACCGCGCCGCCGGCCGCGGCCGCCTGCTGCTGCAGGCCGTACAGCAGCCAGAACGCCTCGGTGACCTGCGGGCCGCGGTCGAACACGTCGCCGGCCACCACCAGCGTGTCGCTACCCAGCGCCCAGCGGTCCGCGTCGTCGATGACGTGGTGCGCGCGCAGCAGCTTCACCAGCAGGCCGTACTGGCCGTGGATGTCGGATACGGCGACGATGCGCGCCGCCGCCGGCAGCACCGCGGCCGCGGCGGTGGCCGCGGCCGGCACCCGCACGGCGTGGGCATAGCCGCATTGCGGGGCCACCGTGGCGACGTCGCCGGCTTCCAGTTCGCGTTCGACCACCCGGTCGTCGCACACCCAGCGCGCGTGCAGCTGCGTGCCATCGCGGAACAGGTAGGGGCCATCGGCATCGACGTGCGCGGCCGGCTCGGCGACCTCGCGCGCATGCAGCGTGGCGGTGGCGCACGACAGGGCGAAGGGCAGCAGCGTGAGCAGCAGGGCAGGCAGGCGGCGCATGGGCGGGCTCGTGTGACCGAAGGCCTGCGATGGTAGCCAGCGCCCGCCGCCGTGTTGTGTGGCATGGGTCATGTCCGCGCATGGGTGACAGCCGCGGCGGGCACGGACATCATCGTGGCGCTGGTGCAGCGTGATGGAGTGGAAAGGATGAAGTCGCCGGGAGTGATGGTGGGGGCGGGGCGGTGATCAGCGCCGGGCCGTTTCCGTTGATGGCGCTGATCGCGGCGCTCGCCGCGCTGGTCGGCTGGGCATTCGCGCGCGCGCTGGTGCCCGCGGCCGGCGGCCTGCGCGGCCGTGCCGGCGCGGTGGTGCTGGATGCGCTGCTGCTGGGCGTGCTGGGCGCGCGCGTCGCGCATGTCGTGCTGCATGCGCCGGATTACCTTGCCGGGCCGCTGGCCATCATCCGCCTTGGCGACGGTGGCTACCTGCCGTGGGCCGGCGTGGCCGTCGCGCTTGCATACGCGCTGTGGGCGACGCGCCGGCAGCTGCCGCGCAAGCCGGTGCTGCTGGGCCTGTTCGCCAGCGGTGCGCTGTGGCTGGTGGCGGCGATGGCCGTGTTCGCGGTGCAGCGCTCGACCATCGCGCTGCCGCTGGACGTGGCGCTGGCCGACGTACACGGCAAGGCGGTGCCGTTGTCGGCGCATGCCGGCAAGCCGCTGGTGCTCAACCTGTGGGCCAGCTGGTGTGGCCCATGCCGGCGCGAGATGCCGGCCCTGGTGGAGGCGCAGCGCGCGCATCCGCAGATCGGCTTCGTGTTCGCCAACCAGGGCGAGGAGATGGCCGACGTCGCCGCTTATCTCGCTCAAACGCGGCTGGAAGCCGACAACGTGCTGCTGGATGCCGATTCGCTGCTGATGCAGCGCACCGGCGCCCGCGCGCTGCCGACCACGTTGTTCTTCGGCGGCGACGGCCGCCTGCGCGGCGTGCACATGGGCGAGCTGTCGCGCGCCGGCCTGCAGGCGCGGCTGCGCGAACTGGAGTGAGCCGGCGGCGGGCGATGTAATAGTCTCCGCGCCCGCCGCATGGCTAAGCTGGCCGCGTTCCACGGAGCCTGCCGATGAGCCACGACCACAACCACCTGCCCGCCGAGATCCGCCACGAGAAGCCGCTGTGGTGGGCACTGGCGCTGACCGCCTCCTATCTTGTGGTGGAAGTGGTGGGTGCGTTCTGGAGCAACAGCCTGGCGCTGCTGTCCGACGCCGCGCACATGGCCACCGACACCGTCGCGCTGGTGATCGCACTGACCGCGGTGCGGCTGGCGCGGCGCCCGCCCGATGCCCGCCGCAGCTATGGCTATGCGCGGCTGGAGGCGCTGGGCGCCTGCGTCAACGGCCTGCTGCTGTTCGCGGTGGGGCTGTACATCCTGTGGGAAGCGGCCGAGCGCTTCCGCGCGCCGCAGCCGGTCGTCGCCAGCGGCATGCTGTGGGTGGCCGGCTTCGGCCTGCTGGTGAACCTGATCGCGATGCGCCTGCTCAGCGCCGGCAGCGGCGAGAGCCTCAACGTCAAGGGCGCCTACCTGGAAGTGTGGAGCGACATGCTCGGCTCGCTGGCGGTGATCGTCGCCGCGCTGGTCATCCGCGTCACCGGCTGGACTTTGGTCGATCCCATCCTCGCGGTGCTGATCGGCCTGTGGGTGCTGCCGCGCACCTGGGTGCTGCTGCGCGAGGCGGTCAACGTGCTGCTCGAAGGCGTGCCCAAGGGCATCGTGCTGGCCGAGGTGGATGCGGCCATGCGCGGCCAGCCCGGGGTGGCCGACGTGCACGACCTGCATGTGTGGGCGCTGGCCTCGAACCGCCCGGCATTGACCGCGCACGTGGTGGCCGCCGCGGGCGAGGATGCCGACGCGCTGCGCCGGCAGCTGGCGGGGTTGCTGCACGAACGCTTCGCCATCGACCACGCCACCTTGCAGGTCGAGGGCGACCATTGCGGTGACGTCGGCCATTGCAGCGGGCATGACCATCACGGGCATCATCATCACGACCACGGCCATTGAACGACCGTTGGGGACGCAGGGCGTGCCCGCGCATCCATCGTGGATGCGGGGCTTGCCCCGCATGGAGCCTTCCTGATGAAGCCCCGTGCCGGGCAAGCCCGGCACCCACGGCGGCAGATGCAGGGTGTGCCCGCATCCACCCCGTCACTTCAATGCAGCGGCCGGCACCCCAGTGCCGCCAGCGGACCATGCAGGGCCGGGATCTGCATCAGCCACGGCGCGGCCAGCGTCAGCAGGCCGGTGAGCAGCACGAAGCAGGCCATCGCGATGCGCAGGCGCGGGCGCTGCAGCCAGCGGCCCATGTGCGCGCCGGACCACGACAGCGGCAGCATCACCGGCAGCGTCGCCAGGCCGAAGGCGGCCATCACCAGCGCGCCGTCGCGGGCGTTGGCCTGCAGCCACGCCACGCTCAGCAGGCTCAGGCTCAGGCCGCAGGGCATCCAGCCCCACAGCGCGCCCAGCGCCAGCCGCCGCCACGTGCGGTCGGCCGGCAGCAGGCGCCGGTGCAGCGGTTGCAGCCAGCGCCAGACCCGCTGCGACGGACCGGAGAGCATGTCCAGCCGCCCGCCCTTGTTGAGCAGGCGCAGCGCGACCAGCACCAGCGCCACGCCGGCGGCCATGCGCAGGCCGAGGGTCAACACATCGCTGCGGGCCAGCCGCAGGATGCCGCCGCCGAGCCCACCGGCGAGGGCGCCGGCCAGCACGTAGCTGCCGATGCGGCCAAGGTTGGCCTGCACCGCCACCGCCAGCGGTCGCCCAGGCGCCAATGCCGGGAAGCCGGTGGCGATGCCGCCGCACATGGCCGCGCAATGCAGGCCGCCGAGCAGGCCGGCGACGAAGGCGGCGGTCAGGGTGGGCAGGTCCAGCGGCATGGCGCTCAAGCGTCGTCGCGCGGGTCCGCGGGCGGATTGGCCGTGGCCGTGGCCGGCGGCGGCGCGGGATTGTCGTCGTCCTCGAGGATGTCCAGCGCCGGGGTGTCGAGGTCGTCGAACTGGCCGCGCCGGACCGCCCAGACGAAGGCGGCCACGGCGAAGCCCAGCAGCAACAGGCTCAGCGGGACCAGCAACAGCAGGATGCTCATCGTGCGGCCTCCGGCTGCGGTGAGGTGGGGGAAGCGGTGGCCGGCGCCATCCGTGCCAGGCGCAGGGCGTTGAGGGTGACCACCAGCGACGACGCGGCCATGCCCAGCGCGGCCAGCCACGGCGTGACCAGGCCGGCGGCGGCCAGCGGCAGCGCCAGCAGATTGTAGCCGGCGGCCCAGGCCAGGTTCTGGCGGATGATGCGGCCGGTGCCACGCGCCAGCCGCACCGCGGCCGGGATGCGCAGCAGGCTGCCGCCGGTGGTGACCAGGTCGGCGGCGCGGTGCGCCAGCGAGGCGCCGTCGCACATGGCGATGGATACGTCGGCGCCGGCCAGCACAGGGGCGTCGTTGAGGCCATCGCCGATCATCGCCACCACCCGGCCCTCGGCCTGCAGGCGCCGCACCAGCGCCAGCTTGTCCTCGGGGGACTGCCGCGCGTGCACGTCGTCCAGCGCCAGCGTGGCGGCCATGCGCCGCACCGCGGCCTCGCCGTCGCCGCTGGCGAGGTGCAGGCGCAGGCCCTGCGCGCGCAGCGCGGCAAGCGCGGCGTCGGCGTCGGCGCGGGCGCGTTCTTCAAGCAGGAAGCGGGCGCTGGCATGGTGGCCGTCGCCCAGCCACAGTGCGCCGTCGTCGTCGCGGCCGGCGGCGAAATCGGCGCGCCCCAGCCGCCACGCGCGGCCCTGCACGATGCCGTGGATGCCGTGGCCGGGCACCGCTTCGACCCGGGTGACCGCAAGGTTGCCGGCATCGACGTGGGCGAAGGCGGCGGCCAGCGGGTGGCCGCTGTCGCGCTCCAGCGCGGCGGCCACGGCCAGGGCTTCGTCGCGGGACAGGCTGGCTTCCAGCACCTGCACGTCGGCCAGCGCCGGGCGGCCGTCGCTGAGGGTGCCGGTCTTGTCGAACACCACGTCGGTGGCGCGCGCCAAGGTGTCCAGTGCGTCCGGGCGCAGCGCCAGCAGGCCGGTGCGGGCCAGCGCGCCATGCGCCGCGGCCAGCGCCGCCGGTACCGCCAGCGACAGCGCGCACGGGCAGCTGATGACCAGCAGGGCGAGGGTGACTTCCAGCGCGCGCGAGGCGTCGTGGTGCCACCACCAGGCGAATACCGCCAGCGCCACCGGCACCAGCGTCAGCACGAAGCGGCTGCCGATGCGGTCGGCCAGCCGCGCCAGCGCCGGGCGGTGCGCTTGCGCCTGTTCCACCAGCCGCACCAGCTGCGACAGCCGGGTGGCGGTGCCGGTGCAGGTCACCCGCAGCCGCGCCGGGCGTTCGCGGCAGGTGGTGCCGGCATAGACCGGCGCGCCGGCACGCTTGCGCACCGGCGCGGATTCGCCGGTCAGCAGGGCTTCCTCGAACCACGCTTCGTCGTCGTCGCCGCCCAGCAGCACGCCGTCGGCGGGCACCGCCTCGCCGGCGGCGACGCAGGCCACGTCGTCCACCGCCAGCGCCGCCAGCGGTACCGCCTCGCGCTGGCCGTCGGCGCGCTCGCGGGTGGCGAAGGCCGGGCGCGCCCGCGCCAGCGCATCGACCTGCGCGCTGGCGACGTTGCGCGCGCGCTGTTCGAGCATGCGCGCGATCAGCAGGAAGAACACGAACATCACCGCCGCGTCGTACCACACGTGCGGCCCGCCGCGGATGGTTTCCAACAGGCTGGCGAAATAGGCCAGCAGGGTGGAGCTGGCGATCAGCGTGTCCATCCCCAGCTGCCGCTGGCGCAGTTCGCGTGCGGCCCCGCTCAGGAACAGCCAGCCGGAATAGAACACCACCGGGGTGGACAGCAGGAAGGTCAGCCAGCGGAAGAAATCGCGGGTGGGCACCTGCATGGTGTTGTTGAAGTCCAGGTACAGCGCCTCGGCCATCATCATCGCCTGCAGCGTGCCCAGCCCGGCGACGCCGAGCCGCAGCAGCCAGCGGCGGCGCTCGTTGGCGCGCTGCCGTTCCAGTGCTTCGCTGCCGGCCAGGTAGGGGCGGTAGCCGAGCATCGCCAGCCGCTGCAGCGGCGCCGACAGCGCGGTGCGTGCCGGGTCCCAGGTGATATGGATGCGGCCGGTGACGGCGTTGGCGCCGCACTCGACCACGCCCGGCTCGCGCGCCAGCGCGCGGTTGATCAGCCAGGCGCAGGCGGCGCAGCGCATGCCGTCGGTGAGCAGGGTGATCTCGCGCCCGCCCTCGACCTCGCGGCTGTGTTCGGCCTGCACGTCGGCGCGGTCCCAGACCGCCAGGTCGGGCAGGTCGTCGCCGACGCGGCCGGCGCTGGCGCTGCGCAGCCGGTAATAGCTGCCGAGGTCGGAACCGGCGATCCACTCGGCGGCGGCGGCGCAGCCGTGGCAGCAGAACGCCTGCCGCCGGCCGTCCAGTTCCAGTGTGTGTGGCTGCGCCGGCAGCGGTTCCCCGCAGTGCTGGCACAGTCCTGCCGTATCCACCCCGGTGACGGCTGGCCGGGTTGCGTTGGCGGGCACGGCGCGGCTCAGTGCTCCTCGCCCAGCCACGGGGAAAGGCGGGTGGCGTGCTGCTGCTTGGGCAGGCGCCCCTTCAGCCGCCACTGGCCATCGGCCGGGCGCAGTTGCACCAGCCAGTCGTTGCCGTCCTCGACGGCCTGTTCGATGCGCCAGCCCGGGCCCTGCGGCACCAGTTCCAGGCTCAGGTCGCTGGCCTGCCGGGTCGGGTGTTCGAGGGTGAGCCGCAGCGCGGCGTCGCGCGGGAACTGGCCGGTGGCGGGTAGCACCTCGACGATGCCGTCCTCGACCCGCAGCACCGCGCTCAGGCCCAGCTCGCGGGCGTTGGCGTCCGGGCCGAGGTCGGCGGTCTGGATCTGCAGCACGCGGTCGACCGGGTCGGAGATGCTGTCGGCACCGCCGGAGCGTATGGCGATCACCAGCAACCACACGCTGGCCGCGACGGCCAGCAGCGGCAGGCCGATCACCAGCCACAGGGCGGGGATGCCCCACAAGGACTTCCTGGATTCGTTCATTGCACTGGCCCGAAGAAACTGTTCTCGATCACGCGCTTTTCCCTGCCGTCCTCGCTCTCCACCACGAAGTGCAGGACCCTGCGCCCCTGTACCTCCTCGGTCGCGGTCACGCTCACGACCACCGGCAGCACCTGCTCGGGGCCGGCTTCGATCGTGGCCGGGCCGTTCAGGCGCAGCCCGGCGTCGTCTGCGCCCAGGCTGAGGCGGTAGCGGCGCGGCTGGGTGTTCTTGTTGACCAGCTTGAGCGTGTAGTCGTTCTCGACCAGGCCATCGCCGGTCTGCCGGTACAGCGCGTTGCGGTCGCGCAGCACGTCCACGATCAGGGTGTCGCGGTGGGTCACGTTCCATACCCACGTGCCGACCAGGCCGAGCAGCAGCAGGCCGTAGATGAAGATGCGCGGGCGCAGCACCCGGGTCCTGCCGCCGTCCAGCGCATGCTGGGTGGTGTAGCGGATCAGCCCGTGCGGCATGCCGACCTTGTCCATCACCTCGTCGCAGGCATCGATGCAGGCGCCGCAGGCGATGCACTCGTATTGCAGGCCGTTGCGGATGTCGATGCCGACCGGGCACACCTGCACGCACATGGTGCAGTCGATGCAGTCGCCGAGCTCCTCCGGCTCGAACTTCGGCAGCGGCGCGGCCTCGCTGCCGGCATCGCCCAGCATCACCGTGCCGGCGGCCTGCAACCGTGCCTGCGCGGCGCTGGGGTGCCTGCTGGCGCGGAACACGTAGTCGTAGGCGCTGGCCAGGTCGAGCAGGCCGCGGGCGCGCTGCAGCACGCTGGGCAGGCCGCGCTTGCGCGGGCCGCGCGGTTCGCCGCGCATCGGGTCGTAGGCGATGATCAGGGTGTCGTTGTCGAACATCGCGCTCTGGAAGCGCGCGTACGGGCACATGTACTTGCAGACCTGCTCGCGCAGGATGCCGGCGTTGGCCCAGGTGGCCAGCGCGTAGAACAGCACCCAGAAGGTTTCCGCGCCGTTCCAGTCGAACGGCCACAGGCGCTGGCCGAGGCTGACGATCGGGGTGAAGAAGCCGACGAAGGTGAAGCCGGTCCACAGCGCGAAGAACAGCCACAGGAGGTGCTTGGAGCCCTTGCGCAGGACCTTCTCGCGGTTCCAGGGGCCGGCGTCCAGCTTCATCCGCTTGATGCGGTCGCCCTCGGTCCAGCGCTCCATCCACAGGAAGCATTCGGTCCACACCGTCTGCGGGCAGGCGTAGCCGCACCACAGGCGGCCGGCCAGCGCGGTGACGAAGAACAGGGTCAGCGCCAGCACGATCAGCAGCAGCGCCAGCAGGCTGAAGTCCTGCGGCCAGAAGATCAGCCCGAACACGTAGAACTTGCGCGCCGGCAGGTCGAACAGCACCGCCTGGCGGCCGTCCCACGACAGCCACGGGAACAGGTAGTACATGCCCAGCAGCCAGAACACCGCCAGCTTGCGCATGCGGTCGAAGCGGCCGCTCACGTCGCGCGGGTAGACCTTGCGCTCGCTGACGTAGAACGACTCGTCCTGGTCCTTCACGACCTCCAGCGGGATGCGTTTGCTCATGCTGGCAACTCCATGCAGGTGGCCGGACGACGGCGTGCCGGTGCGGAGGGCGGGCGAAGTGGAACGGAAATCATGGCCTCACATGGGTGCGCGTGAACGCCCCAGTATTCGGGTTCGGGCGGCGCGGGCGAAGTGACGGAATGTCGCAGCCTCGCGTCCGCGGCGGTTCATTTGTCCCGTGGCAGGGGACGGTTGAAGCGGCTGGCGGGGCGCAGCAGGATCCAGGTGAACAGGCTCGACGAAGCGGTGCACAGCCAGAACATCAGGAAACCCAGCGTGTAGCCGAATTCGCGGGTCATCTGCAGGTCGGGGAAGGTCTGGTCGCGCAGCACCAGCGGGTCGACGAAGGCGAAGAACACCATCGTCGCCACGCCGGCGGCGAAGAAGCTGGGCCAGGCGATGGCCCCCACGCGCTGGGCCAGGGGGCGTGGGGGATGGTCGAAGCGTGGCTCGCTGTAGTCGGTCACTGGGTACCTGTGCTGGCCTTGGACTCGCCCTGATTATGCGACAACGACCAGACGTATGCGGCAACCAGGCGGACGCGGGTTTCGCCGAGCAGCTCGCGGTGCGCCGGCATGCTGCCGTGGCGGCCCTCGGTGATGGTCCTGCGCAGGCTCTCGCGGCTGCTGCCGTACAGCCAGTAGTTGTCGGTCAGGTCGGGCGCGCCGATTTCCTGGTTGCCCTTGCCGTCGACGCCGTGGCAGGCCACGCAGACGCCTTCGTACAGCTTCTTGCCCTGCGCGGCCATGAAGTTGTTCTGCAGCGTTTCCGGCGCGCCGAGGGTGCGCACGTAGGCGATGGTGTAGTCCACCGCTTCCGGGCCGCCCATGCCGGTGAGCACGGTGCCCCACTCGGGCATGATCCCTTCGCGGCCGTCCATCACCGTTTCCAGCACGCGCTCGGGCGAGCCGCCCCAGTGCCAGATGTCGTCGGCCAGGTTCGGGTAGCCGATGGCGCCCTGGCCCGAGGAGCCGTGGCAGGTGGCGCAGGTATTGCCGAAGATCGAGCGGCCCAGCGCCAGCGCCTTGGGATCGCGGGCCAGCACGTCGATCGCCTGGCCTTCGTACGGCTTGAAGGTCTGCGCGAGCTTGGCGTCCTCGATCGCCTTTTCCTTCGCGTGCTCGCCCTGCGAGCTCCACTTGCCGAAGCCCTGGTAGGTGCCGAAGCCGCCGTACCAGAACAGGTAGCCGAAGCCGAACACGATGGCGATGTAGAAGCCGTTGATCCACCAGCGCGGCATCGGCTTGTTGTACTCGGTGATGTCACCGTCCCAGTAGTGGCTGGTGTCCTCCGGCCTGGGGTCGCCGGGGCGGCGCTTGGAGGTCCACCACAGCAGCCACACGCAGCCGAGCAGGTTGAACAGCACCAGTGCGATGACGTACCAGTTCCAAGGGGTGGTCATGCGTTTTCCCTCCGGTCGTTGCCGGTGATTTCCTCGCCGGCCGGCACCTCGTCATCCACGGCCAGGCGTGCGGTGGCGTCGAAACTCTTGCGCAGGCGCGGCTGCCAGGCCCAGATCCACAGGGCGACGAACAGCAGCAGCAGAAAGGTGGTGATGATTCCTGAAAGCATCGGTCATTCTCCCCGCGGTGCGTTCTTGCCCAGGCCCTGCAGGTAGGCCACCACCGCGTCCAGTTCGGTCTTGCCTTCCACCGCGGCCGGCGCCTCGGCGATCTCGGCGTCGGTGTAGGGGTCGCCGATCCGCTGGATGGCGCGCATGTGCGCCTGCACGGTGGCGCCGTCCAGCTTGTTCTTCTCCAGCCACGGGAAGGACGGCATGTTCGACTCGGGCACCACGTCGCGCGGGTTCAGCAGGTGCACGCGGTGCCAGGCGTCGGAGTAGCGGCCGCCGACGCGGGCCAGGTCCGGGCCGGTGCGCTTGGAGCCCCACTGGAACGGGCGGTCGTACACCGACTCGCCGGCCAGCGAGTAATGGCCGTAGCGCTCGGTCTCGAAGCGCAGCGTGCGCACCATCTGCGAATGGCAGCCGTAGCAACCCTCGCGGATGTAGACGTCGCGGCCGGCCAGCTCCAGCGCCGGGTAGGGCTTGACGCCGGGCAGCGGCTTGATGGCCTCGGCCTGGAACATCAGCGGGACGATCTCGGCCAGGCCGCCGAGCGAAACCGCCACGGCGACGAGGATGGCCAGCAGGCCGACGTTCTTTTCGACTTTCTCGTGTGCAATTCCCATGTTTCGTCCTCAGACCTCGGCATTGGCGGTGTCGGGAGCCATGACCGGCTGCTCGGCGAGGCCGCGCACCTGCTGCCGGGTCTTCCACATGTGCCAGCCCATCAGGCACATGCCGGCCAGGATCATCAGGCCGCCCAGCAGGCGCCCCAGGTAGTACG
Source organism: Stenotrophomonas daejeonensis (assembly GCF_001431505.1). Classification (GTDB taxonomy): domain Bacteria; phylum Pseudomonadota; class Gammaproteobacteria; order Xanthomonadales; family Xanthomonadaceae; genus Stenotrophomonas; species Stenotrophomonas daejeonensis. The sequence continues at coordinate 7,662 of NZ_LDJP01000036.1, read as the reverse complement.
GGTAGGTGCTGACCAGGCTTTCCACGAAGGTGTAGGTCAGCGTGCCGTCGCTGTTGGTGGCGCGCCACATCAGGCCCTGGGTGATGCCGGCGATCCACATCGAGACGATGTAGAACACCACGCCGATGGTGTGCAGCCAGAAGTGCACGTCGATCAGCTTGGTCGAGTACATGCCCTGCAGGCCCAGCAGGCGCGGGTACAGCGAGTACAGCGAGCCGATCGAGATCATCGCCACCCAGCCCAGGGTGCCGGCGTGGACGTGGCCCACGGTCCAGTCGGTGTAGTGCGACAGCGAGTTGACCGTCTTGATCGACAGCATCGGGCCTTCGAAGGTGGCGATCATGTAGAAGCTGATGGCCACGATCAGGAACTTCAGGATCGGGTCGGTGCGCAGCTTGTGCCACACGCCGGAGAGCGTGAGGATGCCGTTCATCGCGCCGCCCCAGCTCGGGGCCAGCAGGATCACAGAGAACACCATGCCCACCGACTGCGCCCAGTCCGGCAGCGCGGTGTAGTGCAGGTGGTGCGGGCCGGCCCACATGTAGATGGAGATCAGCGCCCAGAAATGCACGATCGACAGCCGGTAGGAGTAGATCGGGCGCTGCGCCTGCTTGGGAACGAAGTAGTACATCATCGCCAGGTAGCCGACGGTCAGCAGGAACGCCACCGCGTTGTGCCCGTACCACCACTGCGCCATCGCATCGACCGCGCCGCTGTACAGCGAGTAGGACTTCCACAGCCCGGCCGGCATCACCATGTTGTTGACCACGTGCAGCAGGCCCACGCCGATGATGTAGGCGCCGTAGAACCAGTTGGCCACGTAGATGTGCTTGACCTTGCGCTTGGCGATGGTGCGGAAGAACAGCCAGCCGTAGGCCACCCAGACGATGGTGATCAGCACGTCCAGCGGCCATTCCAGCTCGGCGTATTCCTTGCTCTGGGTGATGCCCATCGGCAGGGTGATGACCGCGCCGACCATCGCCGCCTGCCAGCCCCAGAACACGAAGGCGGCCAGCTTGTCGGAGATCAGCCGCACGTGGCAGGTGCGCTGCACCACGTACAGGGAGGTGGCGAACAGGACCGAGCCGCCGAAGGCGAAGATCACGCCGTTGGTGTGCAGCGGCCGCAGCCGGCTGTAGGTGAGCCAGGGGATGTCGAAATTCAGTGCCGGCCAGTACAGCTGGGCGGCGCAGAGCACGCCCACGGCCATGCCGACGATGCCCCAGAACACGGTCGCGACCGCGAACTGGTGCACCACCTTGTCGTTGTAAGTTCCCTGCACGCTTTGCATGCGCTCCGATCCTCAGTCTGAACGGGGGAAGTGTCCCCCGGGTAAGGCAGTCCGGGCATTGATCCGGATCAATGCAAGTCCGGCCGGCTCGGGCTCCAAACGCATGCAGACCACCTTCCGGCGACGGAAAGTAGTCCGAATGTCATGGGTGCCCTCGCCGGACAGTATAGGCTGCGGCGGCCGCCCGCCGCCTTGCCGGAGCCGGCTGCAGGCGGTGGCCGTCGCGGTACCGCCGGGGCGTGGATCAGCGGGTGACGACCAGCTTGCCCTTCATCAGCGCGGAGTGGCCGGGGAAGCTGCAGAAGAAGCTGTAGTCGCCGCCGGCGGTGAGCTTGTTGCCGGGGAAGCTGACGCGGGTGGTGGCGCCGCCGCCGACCAGCGCGGTGTGGGCGATCACGCGGGCGTCGTCCTTGGCCACGTAGTCGTTGGCGGTGCCGGCCTTGACGCCGTCGCGGGCCACGGCGGCCAGGTCGGCGGTGGGGGTGATGACCACGTTGTGGCCCATCGCGGCCACCGGCAGCTTGCCGGTGTGCGCCAGCTCGACGGTGACGGTGGCGCAGCTGGCCGACACGGTGGCTTCGCGCAGGTCGAACTTCATGGCGTCGTCGCCCTTCAGCGAGATGGTGCAGTTGCCGGCGGCCTGGGCCATGCCGGCGGCGCCGAGCAGGGCGAGGGCGAGGAAGACGCGGGAAAGCTTCATTGCAGTGGTCCTTGGGACGGGTGGATGTTGCGGTTGCAGCAATGATCGTCGCAACGATCCCGGCGGACCTTGATTCAGGTCAAACTCGCGCGTGGTTGCGGCCGCAGGCCACGGACGGGGTACGGAAACGAGCGGGGCCACGCGATGGTGGCCCCGGAAGAGGAAGAATGCGGATGGCCGGTTCAGGCCACCGGCTCGCGCAGTACCGGTGCGTCCCAGCCCGGGCGCGGGGAGAAGCGGTCGCCGTGGCGGGCCTGCAGGGTGTGCAGCTTTTCCACCAGCGCGTCGGCGCCGGTGGCGCGGATGTGCTGGATCGGGCCGCCGCGGAACGGGGCGAAGCCGGTGCCGAAGATCACCCCGGCGTCGAGCAGGTCGGCGTCGGCCACCACGCCCTCGTGCAGGCAGGCCACCGCCTCGTTGAGCAGCGGCAGGACCAGCCGGTCCTCCAGGTCCGACGGCGCCTGGTAGTCCTTGGCCACCTCCGGCTTCACCGCGCGGCCGTTCTCCCACCTGTAGATGCCCTGGCCGTCCTTCTTGCCACGCTTGCCCGGCTCGACCGTGGCCAGCGCCGCCGGCACCTGCAGGCCGAGGAACGGGGCCAGTTCCTTGCTGACGCCGGCGGCCACGTCCAGGCCCACGGTGTCGATCAGTTCGATCGGCCCCATCGGCATGCCGAACTTCACCGCCGCCTTGTCGATCACCGCGCCGGGGATGCCCTCGGCATAGGCGGTGGCCGCTTCCAGCATGTACGGGAACAGCACGCGGTTGACCAGGAAGCCGGGGCTGCCGGCCACCGGCACCGGGAACTTGCCCAGCGCCTTGCAGAACGCGGCCAGCCGCTGTCCGGTTTCCGGGGCCATGCCGTCGTGGTGGATGATCTCCACCAGCGGCATCTGCGCTACCGGGTTGAAGTAGTGCAGGCCGGCGAACTGTGCCGGGCGGGCGATGTGCTCGCGCAGCTCGACCAGCGGGATCGAGGAAGTGTTGCTGGTCAGCAGCGCGTCGGCCTTCATCTTCGGCTCCAGCGACTGGTACAGCTCGCGCTTGGCCTCCGGGTTCTCGATGATCGCCTCGATCACCAGGTCGGCGCGGGCGACGCCGTCGCCGGCCAGGTCGGCCTTCAGCCGCGCCGCCACGTCCGGGCGCTTGGCCGGGTCCTTCACCTTTTTCTCGAACAGCGCCTGCGCGCGGGTCATGGCCGGATCGATGAAACGCTGCTCGCGGTCCTGCAGGGTCACATCGAACCCTTTGTAAGCCGCCCACGCGGCGATGTCACCGCCCATCACCCCGGCGCCGACCACGTGCACGTGCCTGATATTTGCGTCCTTGCCGCCCAGCGCCTTGAGCCGCTCGGTCAGGAAGAAGATGCGGATCAGGTTGCGCGCGGTCGCGCCGCCGGCCAGCTTGACCACCGCGCGGCGCTCGGCGTCCAGCCGCTTGTGGATATTGCCGCCGCCACTGCGCTCCCACGTCGAGATCAGCGCATACGGGGCCGGGTAGTGCTCCTTCTTCGCCTTGCGCGCGACCTGCTTGACCATCTGCGGGGCGAGGATCTGGCGCGCCAGCCAGGTGTTGGTCAGCCATGCGCCGGCGCGCTGCTTGAATGGCCGGGTGGTGCCGGACTGCGCCAGCGCCACCGCCGCGTCCAGCAGCACCGCCGGCGCGGCGACCTTGTCGACCAGGCCGATGCCGCGCGCGGCCGAGGCCGACAGCGTGCGCCCGGTCAGCATCATGTCCATCGCCGCCGGGGCACCGACCAGCCGCGGCAGGCGCGCGCTGCCACCCCAGCCGGGGAAGATGCCCAACTGGGTTTCCGGCAGGCCGATGCGGGTGGAGGCATCGTTGGAGGCGACGCGGTAGCGGCAGGCCAGCGCCAGCTCGGTGCCGCCGCCCAGGCAGTGGCCGTGGATCGCGGCGACGGTCGGGCAGGGCAGTTCGGCCAGCTTCTGGTAGACGCTCTGGCCGCGGCGGATGGCGTCGTTGACCGTGCCGCGGCGGTCGAATTCCTGGAATTCCTTGAGGTCGGCGCCGGCGATGAAACCGGCGGCCTTGGCCGAACGGATCACCACGCCCTTGGGCGGGTCGATCGCCAGCCGCTCGACGATGTCGCCCAGTTCCAGCAGCACGTCCTGCGACATCGCGTTGACCGGGCTGTCGTGGCGGTCCAGCGCGAGCACGACGATGCCGTCGTCGCGGATTTCGGCCTGCCAATGCGTGAAGCGGAGCCCATCGAAACCTGAAAGCATGGGACGTTCCATCCGGTTGTGTATGGAGAAGGTCGCTATGATCCTGAGGTTGTTTCCCCGGCGTCAAATCCCAATGCTTGGGAAGCGTAGGGTGTTCGTGCCGGCGGTCAGTGCCGACAGGCTAACCGAACGCAAGTTAAAAGCCGGTGCGGCGGCCCGTGGACGGGGCGCTGAACTTTTCCCGCGAACAGCGGTCATATCGCCCGACGTCGGTTGGGCTGACAGGAGTGCGGCCCCGCATGGCCGAGGTTGAAACACCACAGGAGCTGGATCTGGAGCTGGTCCGGCGCGTGCAGCGCGGCGAGAGCGCGGCGTTCGATGTCCTGGTGCGCAAGTACCAGCACCGCATCGTCGCGTTGATCGGGCGCTACATCGCCGACTGGAGTGAATGTCAGGACGTGGCCCAGGACACTTTCGTGCGCGCCTACCGCGCGATCGGGAATTTCCGTGGCGACGCCCAGTTCTATACCTGGTTGCATCGCATCGCAGTGAATACCGCAAAGAACCACCTGGCCGCGCACAACCGGCGCCCGCCCACCGACGACGTCGAGATCGGCGACGCCGAGCATTTCGACGGCGGTACCCGGCTGCGCGACACCGACACGCCCGAGCGCGAGCTGATGCGCCAGGAACTGGAACAGACCGTGATGAAGGCGGTCGACGCGCTTCCCGAGGAGCTGCGCTCGGCCATCACGCTGCGCGAGGTGGAAGGCATGAGTTACGAGGAAATCGCACAGAAGATGGGCTGCCCGATCGGCACCGTGCGTTCGCGGATATTCCGCGCCCGCGAGGCCATCGATACCCAACTGCGCCCCCTGCTGGATACCGCCAGCGCCACCCGTGAGCGGAGCCGCGCATGAGTACCTCCCACGACATCGACGGTTTCACCGAGGCCCCGGCCGACAAGTTCGAGCTCCACTACCGGCAGCAGCTGTCGGCGCTGGTGGACGGCGAGCTGGCGACTGACCAGGCGCGCTTCCTGCTGCGCCGGCTGGAACACGACGCCGAGCTGTCCGCCTGCCAGGAACGCTGGCAGGTGCTGGGCGACGTGCTGCGCGGGCATGCCTGCGCCCCGGCGCCGGCCGGTTTCGCGCAGGGCGTGCAGGCCGCCATCGCCGCCGACGCGGCACGGCATGGCCCGTTGCCGGCGCCGCAGCACGTGGCGCGGCGTGGCTGGAAGCGCTGGGGCGGCGGCGCCGCGCTGGCCGCTTCGGTGGCCGCGGTGGCCTTGTTCATGGCCCGCGAACAGTTGCCGGAAACCGCACCGGTCGCGCCGCAGACGGTGATCGCCACCACCGCGCAGTTGCCGGCACCGGCCGAGGCGCCCGGGATTGCCGATGCCGACGCCGGGCTCGCCGTCGCCGCGCCGGTGGTGGCCGCGGTGGCGGTACGCCGCGCCGATGCCAGGCGCGGCAGCGCCACCCGCACCCGGCAGATGGCGCGTGGCGCGGCGGCGCGGCTGGCCGAGCCGGAGCGCGCGGTCGCCGCGGCGCAGGCGCCGGAGGTTCCGCTGTTGCAGCAGAACCGGAACCCCTTCGCCAACGCCGCCGGCACCCTGCAGGCCCGCCCGTGGCCGCGCTCGCCGCTGTCGCCGGTGCTGTCGCAGGGCAGTCTCAACGCCAGCTTCCCGGCACAGGAGCGGGGTACGACGTTCTACCCGTTCGAACCGCGGCCGCAGATGCTGCAGGACCTGCCTGCCGGGCACGAGCCGCCACTGCCGCAGCACTGAACCTGCGGCCGCCGTTGCCGCGCCGGATTTTCCCGATTCCGCTGCCGGGCGATGGGCGCCCGGCGGCAGGTGATGCCCTTGATTCCCGAACCGGAGGCTCGAAACCGATGACCCACCGTATCCACACGCGGCTGTTTGGCCTGCTGGCGATGACCCTGCCGCTGGCCGCCTGCGCCCAGAGCGAGGCCCCGGCCGCGCCGACCGAACAGGCGATCGCCCCGCGCTCCGCCGCCCCTGCGCCGCAGCTGGTCAGCGGCCTGCCGGACTTCACCCAGCTGGTCGACCAGGTCGGGCCGGGCGTGGTGAACGTCGAGACCGTCATCGGCGCGCGCCGCAATCCGCGCATGGCCGGCGCCGGGCGGCCGGACATGGACCAGTTGCCCGAGTTCTTCCGGCGCTTCTTCGGCCCGGATTTCCAGATGCCCGACGACGCGCCGGACAACACCCCGCGCGGCCGCGGCATGGGCTCGGGCTTCATCATCTCCGCCGACGGCTACGTGCTGACCAACCACCACGTCATCGACGGCGCCGAGACGGTCAAGGTCAAGCTCAGCGACCGCCGCGAGTTCGACGCCAAGGTGGTCGGCAGCGACGCGCAGTACGACGTGGCGCTGCTGAAGATCGACGCCAAGGGCCTGCCGACCGTGCGCGTGGGCGACTCCAACACGCTCAAGCCGGGGCAGTGGGTGGTGGCGATCGGCTCGCCGTTCGGGCTGGACCACTCGGTCACCGCCGGCATCGTCAGCGCCACCGGGCGCAGCAACCCGTATGCCGAGCAGCGCTACGTGCCGTTCATCCAGACCGACGTGGCGATCAACCAGGGCAACTCCGGCGGCCCGCTGCTCAACACCCGCGGCGAGGTGGTCGGCATCAACTCGCAGATCTTCTCCGCCTCCGGCGGCTACATGGGCATCAGCTTCGCGATCCCGATCGACCTGGCGATGAACGCGGTGGAGCAGATCAAGAAGAGCGGCAAGGTCAGCCGCGGCCAGCTGGGCGTGGTGGTGCAGCCGATCGACGCGCTCAAGGCGCAGGCGCTGGGCATGCCGGACAGCCGCGGTGCGCTGGTCAACCAGATGGTCGAGGATTCGGCCGCGGCCAAGGCGGGTGTGCAACTGGGCGACGTGATCCGTTCGGTCAACGGCACCGAGGTTGGCGCTTCCAGCGACCTGCCGCCGCTGATCGGCGCCATGCCGCCGGGCAGCAAGGTCCGGCTGGGCATCCTGCGCGACGGCAAGCAGCGCGAGATCACCGTCACCCTGACCGAACTGGCCGAGGACGCGGCCCGTGCCGCCAACGCGCCGGCCGGCGCCGGCGAGGATGCGCCGCAGGCCGGCGCCAATGCCCTGCTGGGGCTGGAGGTGGCCGACCTGACCGCCGCCGAGCGCAAGCAACTGGGGCTGGAGGCCGGCGAGGGCGTGCGCATCACCCGGGTCAACAGCCAGGCCGCGCGCGAGGCACGGCTGGCGCCGGGCATGGTGGTGCTGCAGGTCGGGCGCACGGCGGTGGGCAGCGTGGCCGCGCTCAACCGCGAACTGGCCGGCTACAAGAAGGGCGACGTGGTGATGCTGCTGGTGCGCAGCGGCGGCAACAGCGCCTTCATCGCGGTCCGTGCCGGCGGCTGAGCTGGCATCTCAAGCCCCTCTCCCATCGGGGTGAGAGGGGCAGTTTGCGAGCCACTGGTTCGCTGCCCCAC
>NZ_LDJP01000035.1 GCF_001431505.1 Stenotrophomonas daejeonensis | reverse complement strand
TTCCCGCGGCCGGCTTCAGGCACCTTGGCGTCGGGGGGTTCTGGCCGGGCTATGGCAACCCCGAAGCCGGGATCGCCGATGGCAGCGACCACCACCTGGTATGGGTGGACGGGGATGGAGTCGGCCCGTCCCTTGAACCCGCCGTCGTAGAGCGGAGCCTGCCCGGCCAAAGCCCCTCTCCCGTCGGGAGAGGGGTTGGGGTGAGGGTACGGGACGAAGCCCTCGCAATGTTCAACTGCACGAGGCTTTGCCCGTACCCTCATCCGCCCCTTCGGGGCACCTCGCTCCGCGCCCCGGCCCGGCGCAGCGCGCCGGGCGTTCAGGCATGTGCGAGCCAATGGCTCGCAAGCAACATGCCTTCACCCCAAAGGGAGAAGGAAGCAGCATTACCAGTCGATCTGGCCGTCGATCACCGGCTGCACCTCGCCACCGATCCAGATGTGACCTTCCTCGTCCACCTGCACGTGGACCTCACCGTTGCGGCCGCGCTCGCGGCCCTGGCTGGCGCGGTATTGCTGCCCCGGTGTGAGCCGGCCCTGCGCCAGCAGATGCGCGGCGACCAGCGCGTTGGCGCTGCCGGTCACCGGGTCTTCGTTGATGCCCACGCCGGGAGCGAAGGCGCGCACCACGTACTGGTAGCCCACGTCCGGGCGCGCGGCGGGGGCAAAGGCGGCGAGCTTGCCGCCGGCGGGCAGGGCGGCGATGGCCGCCAGCTCCGGCGTGTAACGGCGCAGCGCGGTTTCGTCGGCCGCTTCCAGCAGCCACCAGTCCGGGCCGTTGTTCCAGAGCCGTGCCTGCGACGCAGGTTGGGCCAGCGCGGTCAGCCCGGGCGGCAGTTCCGGCGTGGCGATTTCACGTTGAACCGCTTGCGGGCTGCGCACGTGCAGCAGGCGGAAGCGACCGCCGCCCTGCACCCGCACCGGCAACAGGCCGGCGGCGCATTGCTGTACCAGTCGGCCATCGACCGGCGTGGCCAGCCCCAGTTCCACCGCCGCCCATGCCGCGCCGACGCTGGGGTGGCCGGCGAAGGGTAGTTCCATCTTCGGGGTGAAGATGCGGATGCGGTAATCGGCACCGTCATCCGGCGGCAGGAAGAACACGGTTTCGGACAGGTCCAGCCACGCGGCGATGGCCTGCATCGCGGCATCGTCCAGGCCTTCGGCGTCGGGCACCACGGCCAGCGGGTTGCCGCTGCCGGGGCGGGCGGCGAAGACATCCAGTTGCAGGAAACGGCGTTGGCTCATGGCGATGGCGGGCTGTGGGGGAGCGCCAGCATAGCCGGCCGCCGCCGCAGCTCGAAATCGCCGCCGCCGCGGGGCCGGGCTTGGCATAGAATCGGTGGTTCCGCCCGCCCGCCGGGTCTTTCCCCCACTGTGAATCCCCACGCCAATGTCCGTTTCCCCCCTCGTCGATCGCTGGATCGTCCTGAAGTTCGGTGGCACCTCGGTGTCGCGTCGTCATCGTTGGAACACGATCGGGGAACTGGCGAAAAAACGTGCGGACGAAACCGGTGGCCGGGTGCTGGTGGTGGTGTCCGCGCTGTCGGGCGTGACCAACGAGCTGACCGCCATTGCCGATGGCGCCGCCGACAGCCGTGAGCGGGTGGCCGCGCTGGTAGCCCGCCACAATGAATTCCTTGCCGAGCTGGAGCTGGGCATCGATGTGCTGGCCGAGCGGCTGGCTGCATTGCAGGCGCTGCTGGACGACCCGCGCGCGGCCCGCCGCCCGCTGGACTGGCAGGCCGAGGTGCTGGGCCAGGGCGAACTGCTGTCCTCGACCATCGGTGCCGCCTACCTGCGCAGCACCGGCCTGGATTTCGGCTGGATGGACGCGCGCGACTGGTTGCACGCGCTGCCGCCGGCGCCGAACCAGACCGAATGGTCGCAGCGGCTGTCGGTGAACTGCCAGTGGCAGGGCGAGGCCGGTTTCCGGCAGCGCTTCTCGGCGCAGCCCACGCGCATGCTGATCTCGCAGGGCTTCATCGCCCGCCACGGCGACGGCGGCACCGCCATCCTCGGCCGCGGCGGCTCGGACACTTCGGCGGCCTACTTCGGCGCGCTGCTTGGTGCCAGCCGGGTGGAAATCTGGACCGACGTGCCGGGCATGTTCAGCGCCAACCCCAGGGACGTGCCGGACGCGCGCCTGCTGACCCGGCTGGATTATTACGAAGCGCAGGAAATCGCCACCACCGGCGCCAAGGTGCTGCACCCGCGCTCGATCAAGCCGTGCCGCGACGCCGGCGTGCCGATGGCGATCCTCGACACCGAGCGCTCGCACCTGCCCGGCACCAGCATCGACGGCAGCGCCGAGCCGGTGCCGGGGGTGAAGGCCATCAGCCGCCGCAACGGCATCGTGCTGGTGTCGATGGAAGGCATCGGCATGTGGCAGCAGGTCGGCTTCCTCGCCGACGTGTTCGACCTGTTCCGCAGGCACGGCCTGTCGGTGGACCTGATCGGCTCGGCCGAAACCAACGTCACCGTGTCGCTGGACCCGTCGGAGAACCTGGTCAGCACCGACGTGCTGGCGGCGCTGTCGGCCGACCTGTCGGAAATCTGCAAGGTCAAGGTGATCGTGCCGTGCGCGGCCATCACCCTGGTCGGGCGCGGCATGCGCTCGCTGCTGCACAAGCTCTCGGACGTGTGGGCCACGTTCGGCAAGGAGCGCGTGCACATGATTTCGCAGTCGTCCAACGACCTGAACCTGACCTTCGTCATCGACGAGGCCGATGCCGACGGGCTGCTGCCGATCCTGCACGACGAGCTGATCGAAAGCGGCGCGATGCCGGTGTACGAGGAGCAGGTGTTCGGCCCGCGTTGGCGCGAGATCAACGGCGCCGTCCGCCCGCGGCCGGTGCCGTGGTGGCAGGCGCCGGCGAAGCGACGGCGACTGCTGGAACTGGCCGCGCAGGGCACGCCGGCCTACGTCTACGACCTGCCCACGGTGCGCGAGCGCGCCCGCCAGCTGCAGGCGATCGGCGCCATCGACCGCCGTTTCTACGCGATCAAGGCCAACCCGCACCCGGCCATCCTGCGCGCGTTGGCGGCGGAGGGCTTCGGCCTGGAATGCGTGTCGCTGGGCGAGGTGGAGCACGTGTTCGCCGCGCTGCCGGACTTCGACCCGGCACGCGTGCTGTTCACCCCGAGCTTCGCGCCGATCGGCGAATACGAGGCGGTGCTGGCACGCGGTGCCAACGTCACCGTCGACAACGTCGAGCTGCTGCACCACTGGCCGGAGGTGTTCCGCGGCCGCGCGCTGTGGCTGCGCATCGACCTGGGCCACGGCGACGGCCACCACAAGAAGGTCAACACCGGCGGCAAGGACGCCAAGTTCGGCCTGTCGGCGCAGCGCGTGGACGAGTTCGTCGCCGCCGCGCGCGCGCTGGACATCCGCATCACCGGCGTCCACGCCCACCTCGGCAGCGGCATCGAGAACAGCAGCCACTGGAAGCAGATGGTGGACGAGATGGCCGGTTTCGCGCGGCGCATCGGCAGCGTGGAAATCCTCGACATCGGTGGCGGCCTGCCGGTGCCGTACAGCGACGACGACGAGCCGTTCGACCTGGAGGCTTGGGCCGTGGGCCTGGCCGAGATCAAGGCGGTGCACCCGGCGTTCCGGCTGGCGATCGAGCCGGGCCGCTTCATGGTGGCCGAGGCCGGCGTGCTGCTGGCGCGGGCCACGCAGGTGGTGGAGAAGGACGGCGTGCGCCGCGTCGGCCTGGATGCCGGCATGAACGCGCTGCTGCGCCCGGCGCTGTACGACGCCTGGCACGACATCGCCAACCTGTCGCGGCTGGATGATGCGCGCGACGTGGATTTCAGCGTGGTCGGCCCGATCTGCGAATCCAGCGACGTGTTCGCGCAGCGGGTGAAGCTGCCGTCCACCACCGCGCCGGCCGACGTGATGCTGATCGCCGATGCCGGCGCCTACGGCTACAGCATGGCCAGCCGCTACAACCACCGCGCCCTGCCGCGCGAGGACGTCATCGACGATGCGTGACGCCCGCCCCCTGCATGCCCCATGCCGCCGCGCCCGCGCGCCGCGGTTCGCTTGATTCGGATACGCCATGACAGCTTTTGACAAGAACCAGGTTTCCCGCTTCCGCTTCGTCCGCTGCGACTTCGCCGCGGATACCGGCGTGGCGCGGCTGGTGTACGCCTTCGACGACGGCCCGGAGATGACCGAAACCGTCACCGTACCGGGCGCGCCGTTCCAGCTCGATGGCGAGCGCGAAGCGGCGGTGCAGCGGGCGTTGCGGTTGCTGCACCTGATCGCCGGCGTGAGCTATTACAAGGCGGCGGTGCCGGAGCAGGTAGCCATCGACGGCTACGTCATCGACGCCGATACCGCCGCGCTGGTGGAGACGGTGTACCTCAACGGGCTGGGCGAGTTTGCCTATCGCAATGGCCTGAACCTGCGCGGCAGGTTCAAGCTGCCGGTGGTCGAGCCCCTCTCCCGGGGGGAGAGGGGCTTGCAGGCGCAATCGCTCGGCCTGCGCGAACACGCGCTGGTCGCCATCGGCGGCGGCAAGGATTCGCTGGTCAGCATCGAGGCGCTGCGCCATGCCGGCGTCGGCGAGACCGTCACCTGGATCGGCGGCTCGCAGCTGATCCGCGCCTGCGCCGAGCGCACCGGCCTGCCGATGCTCAACATCGGCCGCACGCTGGCGCCGGAGCTGTTCGAGTTGAACCGGCAGGGCGCGTGGAACGGCCACATCCCGGTGACCGCGGTGAACTCGGCGATCATGGTGCTGGCCGCGCTGGTGCAGGGCGTGGACCAGGTGGTGTTCTCCAACGAGCGCTCGGCCAGCTATGGCAGCCAGATCGCCGGCACCGGCGAGGTCAACCACCAGTGGTCCAAGGGCTGGGCGTTCGAGCAGGCCTTCGGCGACCACGTGCAGCGGCACATCGCCGCCGGCCTGCATTACTACTCGCTGCTGCGGCCGCTGTCGGAACTGGCGGTGGCGCGCCAGTTCGCCAGGACCGATTACTACGACACCCATTTCTCCAGCTGCAACCGCAACTTCCACATCCTCGGCGAGCGACCGGTGAACCGCTGGTGCGGGGTGTGCCCGAAGTGCCACTTCGTGTTCCTGGCGCTGGCGCCGTTCATGCCCAAGACCCGGCTGGTGCGCATCTTCGGCCGCAACCTGCTGGACGACGAGGCGCAGGCCGCCGGTTTCGACGCGTTGCTGGAATTCCAGGACCACAAGCCGTTCGAATGCGTGGGCGAGGGCAGGGAGTCGCGCGCGGCGCTGGCAACGCTGGCCGCCCGCCCGGAATGGAAGGAGGACGTGCTGGTCAAGCGTTTCGCCAGCCTGATCCAGCCGACCCTGGCGGCGGACGAGCTGCGGATCGAGCCGCTGCTGGCCATCGAAGGCGAGCACCGCATCCCGGCGGCGCTGTGGGAGCGCCTGCGTGCGAATTTCGCAGCTTGAAGGCAGGCGCGTCGCGCTGTGGGGCTGGGGCCGCGAAGGTCGCGCCGCTTTCCACGCGCTGCGCGCGCGCCTGCCCGGCCTGCCGCTGACGCTGTTCTGCCCGGAGGCGGAAGCCGCGGGCGTCCGCGCCGAGGTAGGCGATGTGCTGCGGGTGGAAACCGCCGCCACCGGTGCAGCGCTGTCGCGTTTCGACGTGGTGGTGAAGTCGCCGGGCATCAGCCCGTACAAGCCCGAGGCACTGGCCGCGGCGGCGCGGGGCACGCAGTTCATCGGCGGCACCTCGCTGTGGTTCGGCGAGCATGCCGATGCCGCTGGCAACCTGCGCGACACCGTGTGCGTCACCGGCACCAAGGGCAAGAGCACCACCACCTCGCTGCTGGCGCACCTACTGCGCGCGGCCGGGCACCGCACCGCGCTGGCCGGCAACATCGGCCTGCCGCTGCTGGAGGTGCTGGATTCGCCGCAGGCGCCGGACTACTGGGCGGTGGAACTGTCCAGCTACCAGACCGGCGAGGTCGCGCGCAGCGGCGCGCGCCCGGACGTGGCGGTCGTGCTCAACCTCTTTCCCGAACACCTGGACTGGCACGGCAGCGAACGGCGCTACATCGACGACAAGCTGTCGCTGGTGACCGCAGGCCACCCGCGGGTGGCGGTGCTCAACGCCGCCGACGAACACCTGCGCGGCCTGCGCCTGCCGCACAGCGAGATCGTGTGGTTCAACCAGCCCGAGGGCTGGCACATGGTCGGCGAAGTCGTGTACCGCGGCGCGCAGGCGGTGTTCGACACATCTGGCACGCCGCTGCCCGGCCGCCACAACCGCGGCAACCTGTGCGCGGTGCTGGCGGCGCTGGAAGCGCTGGGGCTGGACGCGGTGGCGCTGGCGCCGGCGGCGCAGTCGTTCCGCCCGCTGCCCAACCGCCTGCAGGTGCTGGGCGGGCGCGACGGCCTGCGCTGGGTCAACGACTCGATCAGCACCACCCCGCACGCCACGCTGGCGGCGCTGGACTGCTTCGCCGGGCAGCGCATCGCGCTGCTGGTCGGCGGCCACGACCGCGGTTTGGACTGGCACGATTTCGCCGAGCACATGCGCGGCAACGCGCCGGTGGAGATCGTGACGATGGGGGCCAACGGCCCGCGCATTCATGAATTGCTGGAACCGCTGGCCGATGCGGGCCGTTTCGGCCTGCATGCGGCCGCCGACCTGCCGCAGGCGGTGCAATTGGCCCGCACCGCGCTAGGTACGCAGGGCGGGGTGGTGCTGCTGTCGCCGGGCGCCCCCAGCTTCGGTGCGTACCGGGATTACGTCGCGCGCGGCCGCCACTTCGCCGAACTGGCCGGCTTCGACCCCAGCGACATCAGCGCGATCCCGGGGCTGGGCATCGCCTGACGACGGAGCGGGCTGGGTCGTTCCACGTCTCGTGTCGGGGGCGTAGCCCCGACCTACCCCACCCACGAACCGTAGGTCGGGGCTACGCCCCCGACGCGGGATGCCGCCGCCGCCGATGCGGCATAGACTCGCTCCATTCCCCAACCGGAGCGGTCCCATGCGTGCGATGCGGAAATGGCAACTGGCGGTGATGGCGCTGTGCCTGTCGGCGGCGATGCCGGCGCTGGCGAAGCTGCAGCAGCGCCCGGTGGAGTGGCAACTGGACGGGGCCAGCTACAGCGGCGTGCTGGTCTACGACGACGCCGGCGACGCCCGCCGCCCCGGCGTGGTGATGGTGCCGAACTGGCGCGGGGTGAATGCCTCGGCCATCGACAAGGCCGCGCAGATCGCCGGCGACGACTACGTGGTGCTGGTGGCCGACGTCTATGGCAGCCAGCTGCGGCCGAAGGACAACGACGAGGCTGCGGCGGCGGCGCAGCCATTGTTGAAGGACCGCGCCCGCCTGCGTGCGCGTGCCGAGGCTGCACTGGATGCGTTGAAGGCGCAGGCCGGCACCGCCCCGCTGGATGCCACGCGCATCGCCGCGGTCGGCTTCTGCTTCGGCGGCAGCACGGTGCTGGAGATGGCGCGCGCCAGCCTGCCGCTGGCGGGCGTGGTCAGCCTGCACGGTGGCCTGGCTTCGCCGATGCCGGCCGCGGCGGACAGCGGCAAGGTGCCGATGCTGGTGCTCAACGGCGCGGCCGACCGTGGCGTGAGCGCCGAGGACATCGCCGGGTTCGGCAGCGAGATGGACGCAGCCGGCGCCGATTGGCAGTTCGTCAACTTCAGCGGTGCGGTGCACTGCTTCGCCGAATCCGACGCCAACAGCCCGCCGGGCTGCATGTACGACCCGCGCGCGGCGAAGCGGGCGTGGAAGATGCTGGGCGACTTCCTGGAAGAACGCCTGGGCGATTGAGCGTCAACCGTAGATGCGGGGCTTGCCCCGCATGGGGACTTCCCCGGTAATGCTTCATGCGGGGCAAGCCCCGCATCTACGGAGACAGGCAGCTCAGTGATCGCGCGCGACCGCGTAGCGCGCCAGCCCGCGCAGCGCGGCGACCGCCTCGCTTTCCGGCAGGCCGTCCAGTGCGCGTTCGGCGGCATCGGCGTACTCCATCGCGCGCTTGCGGCTGTACTCCAGCCCACCGGTGGCGTGGATGGCGGCCAGCACTTCCGGCATCGCATCGGCATCGCCGTCCTGCACGATCTCGCGCAGGCGCTCGCGGACAGTGGCATCGGAGTGCGCCATCGCGTGGATCAGCGGCAGCGTGGCCTTGCCTTCGGCGAGGTCGTCGCCGAGGTTCTTGCCCAGGTCCTCGGCATTGGCCGAGTAGTCCAGCACGTCGTCGGCGATCTGGAAGGCGTAGCCCAGCGCCATGCCGTAGTCGTACAGCTGCTGTTGCACGGCCTCGCCCGAACCGGCGGCCAGCGCGCCCAACCGCGTGCCGGCGGCGAACAGCACCGCGGTCTTGCGCTCGATCACCCGCAGGTAGGCGGCCTCGTCGGTGTCCGGGTTGTGGACGTGCAGCAGTTGCAGCACTTCGCCCTCGGCGATGCGGTTGGTGGTGTCGGCGAGGATCTGCATGACCTCCATCCGGTTCAGCTCCACCATCAGCTGGAAGCTGCGCGAATACAGGAAGTCGCCCACCAGCACGCTCGGCGCGTTGCCCCACAGCGCGTTGGCGGTGCTGCGGCCGCGGCGCAGGTCGGATTCGTCCACCACGTCGTCGTGCAGCAGGGTGGAGGTGTGGATGAACTCGATGATCGCCGCCAGCTGGTGGTGCTCGGCGCCGCTGCCGCCGGCGGCGTGGCCGGCCAGCATCACCAGCATCGGCCGCAGGCGCTTGCCGCCGGCGGAGATGATGTGGTCGGCGATCTGGTTGATCAGCACCACGTCCGAGGACAGGCGGCGGCGGATCAGTGCATCGACGGCGGCCATGTCCGGCGCGGCGAGGGTCTGGATGGCGGGCAGGCCCAGCGCGGGGCGGAGGTCGTCGGCGATGCTCATGCGGTGGCGTCGAGGGGGGTCGGCGGATTATAGGCGGTGCCGCCGACGGGGGCAGGATCAGCCGGTTTCGCCGTGAATACGTATGCACTGCGCTCCATGGCGGAAGGGCCGCCGCTAAGCTGGCGAGGTTCATCCATGCCCCGCCGCGGGCACGCACAGCCCGGAGGGGCGCTCGATGTCCAACACTCCCTGGTGGCGGGGCGCCGTCATCTACCAGATCTACCCGCGCAGCTTCCTGGATACCGACGGCGATGGCGTCGGCGACCTGCCGGGCATCATCGACCGGCTCGACTACGTCGCCTCGCTGGGCGTGGACGCGATCTGGGTGTCGCCGTTCTTCAAGTCGCCGATGGCCGACTTCGGCTACGACATCGCCGACCAGCGCGACGTCGATCCGCTGTTCGGCACGCTGGACGACTTCGACCGGCTGCTGGCCAAGGCGCATGCGCTGGGCCTGAAGGTGATGATCGACCAGGTGTTCAGCCACACCTCGGTGGACCACGCGTGGTTCAGGGAAAGCCGCGAGAGCCGCGACAATCCCAGGGCCGATTGGTACGTGTGGGCCGACGCACGCGAGGACGGCACGCCACCGAACAACTGGCTGTCGATCTTCGGCGGCGTGGCGTGGCGCTGGGAGCCGCGCCGCCGCCAGTACTACCTGCACAACTTCCTGTCCTCGCAGCCGGATTTGAACTTCCACAACCCGGCGGTGCAGCAGGCGACGCTGGACTACGTGAAGTTCTGGCTGGACCGCGGCGTCGACGGCTTCCGTCTGGATTCGATCAACTTCTGCTTCCACGACGCGCAACTGCGCGACAACCCGGCCAAGCCGGAGAGCGAGCGCGTCGGCCGCGGCTTCAGCCCGGACAACCCGTATGCGTTCCAGTACCACTACTACAACAACACCCGGCCGGAGAACATCGGCTTCCTCGAGCGCCTGCGCGCGCTGCTGGACCGGTACCCCGGCGCGGTGACGTTGGGCGAGATCTCCTCCGAGGATTCGCTGGCCACCACCGCCGAATACACCGCGCCGGGCCGCTTGCACATGGGCTACAGCTTCGAGCTGCTGGTGGACGACTACAGCGCCGGCTACATCCGTTCCACGGTGGAGAAGCTGGAAGCGACCATGCTCGACGGCTGGCCGTGCTGGGCGGTGTCCAATCACGACGTGCAGCGCGCGGTGACGCGCTGGGGCGGCGCACCGGCCGACCCGGCGATGGCGAAGATGCTGGCCGCGCTGGTGTGTTCGCTGCGCGGTTCGGTGTGCATTTATCAAGGCGAAGAGCTGGGATTGGGCGAGGCCGAGGTGCCGTTCGAGGCGTTGCAGGATCCCTACGGCATCACCTTCTGGCCGAACTTCAAGGGCCGCGACGGCTGCCGCACGCCGATGCCGTGGACCGGCGCGGAACGGTCCGGCTTCAGCAGCGGCAAGCCGTGGCTGCCGATCCCGGCCGAGCATCGCGCATCGTCGGTGCAGGCGCAGGAGGTGGACGAAGGTTCGGTGCTGCATGCGTTCCGTGCGTTCATGGCGTGGCGCAGGACGCAGCCGGCACTGGTGAGGGGCGACATCCGCTTCCTCGACAGTGCCGAGCCGGTGCTGATGTTCGAGCGTTCGCTGAAGGGTGAAACCCTGCTGCTGGCGTTCAACCTTTCCGCCGCACCGGTGCGGCATGCGTTGCCGACAGGTGCGTGGCAGGCATTGGAACTGCCCGGTCCGGTGGCGGGGCAGGTGGAAGATGCTGAGCTGGTGTTGCCAGCGCATGCGGTGTATTGCGCGCGGCGCGGCTGATTGGTTCGCTGATGATGAAGCAAGGGCGGAGAGCAATCTCCGCCCTTTTTGTTTGGAGAAGCCTGCCGTAGGTGCCGGGCTTGCCCGGTACTGATTTTCCCTTCTCCCTTCGGGAGAAGGTGCCCGAAGAGCCTGCCCCCGCGGAGGCGGGGGGCGGATGAGGGGCGAGCGGAGTCCATGATGGTTGAACCATCGTGACTCCATTGCCCCTCACCCCAACCTCTCGCTCCGCGCCCCGGCCCACGCCAGCGGCGTGGGCGCCCAACCGCACGCGCGCCGGTGGCGCGCAAGCCGTGCGGCCTCGCCCCGAGGGGAGAGGGGCATGTATCGGGAACGCCCCATGCGGGGCAAGCCCCGCATCTACGAGAGCGCCCTGTCGTTGATTGGGCGGTGTGCCGACCAACGGTCGGCACCTACCGGCACCTGCCGACATGCTTGTCGGGCAGAGGGTAGTGCCGGCCGCTGGCCGGTAGCCTCGGGAATCATTGCCATTGCAGTTGCCGGCCAGCGGCCGGCACTACCGGAAGCGCGCCCACGAAAAAGCCCGCTGCGTGAGCAGCGGGCCTGGGTGTTGCGGAACGACCGGCGCCCGGATCAGAACTTGTAGTTCACGCCGACCTGGTAGCTGCGGCCCCACTCCACGGTTTCCAGCGGCCGGTCCTTGGTGCCGGCGTAGGTCTCGTACTTGGAGTTGGTCAGGTTGCTGGCCTGCAGGAACAGGCTCAGGCCCTTGAGCGCGGTGCCGTCGCCGAAGTTGTAGCCGACCTGCGCGTCCAGCACGTTCTCGCCCTTGACGTAGCGCAGGGTGCGGGCGCCGTTGAAGTTGCCGATCTCGCCGATGAAGTCCGAACGCTTGCGTTGGTTCAAGCGGACTTCGAAGCCGCTGTTCTCGTAGTAGGCGGTGAAGTTGTACACGCGCTTGGACAGGCCCGGCAGCATGATCGGGTCGCTGCCGACGCTGGAGGTGGTGGCCGGGTCCGGCGGGATGCTGATGCTGCTGTCGTTGAAGCTGGCACTGGCGACCACGCCGAAGCCGCGCAGGGCGTCGGTGAACAGGTCCAGCGGCAACGAGGCGGTCAGTTCCGCGCCGCGCAGGCTGCCGCCGCTGCCGTTGAACGGCGCGCTGTAGTTGCCGGTCATTTGCGCCGGCACCTGCAACTGCGCTTCATTGGCGGGCACGTTCAGCCATGCCGCCACCTGGTCGGTGAAGTCGTAGCCGTCGCGGGTCTCGGTGTAGATGTAGGTCTTCAGGTCCTTGTAGAACACCGCGGCGGCCACATAGGCCTTGTTGCCGAAGTATTTTTCCCACGACAGGTCCACCGCGTTGGCCAGCCACGGCTTCAGGTGCGGGTTGCCGCCGCTGGCGCCGGGCTTGCCCCGGCTGGTGTCCATGCCGAACTCCATCGAGGCGCGCAGCTCGTCCACGCGCGGGCGCGCCGCCTGCCGGGCCAGTGCGAAGCGCACGGTGTTGTCGGCCGGCAGCTCGAAGGCCAGGTTCAGGCTGGGCAGGAACTCGAAGTACTTGCTGCCCTCGTCGATCGGAATGACCTGGCTGCCCACCGGTTGCGAGTCGTCCCAGTAGTTGGACTGCGAGGACTGGTCCACGCGCTGGCCCTGGATGCCGACGTTGCCGCGCACCGGCACCGAGCCGATCTGGGTGTTGATGTTGGCGCGCAGGAACACGGTGGCGATCTCCTCGTCCACGGTCCACTGCTTGGGAATCAGGTAGCTCTCGGTGGTGGTCGGGTTGAAGGTCATGTACTGGGCGACGGCGGCCGGCACGTTCCACGCCGGGATGTAACCGACGCCGGCGAAACCGAGGTTGACCGGCTTGTACTGGAATTCCGGACCGATGCTGGTCTCGCCCTGTGCGCCGAGGTTGATGTTGCCTTCGGCCTGGGTCTTGTTCTTGCTGCGGTCGGCGTAGTTGAAGCCCACGTCGATGTCGGAGAACCAGTCGAAGCCGTCCGGCGCCGGGAAGTTGACCGCCAGCTTGACACCCTTCAGCTCGTCGTCCACGTGCGGGGTCTTGCCGTAGCCCGAGCCGTAGATGGTGTTGGTCAGGTACAGCTTGCTGTAGTCGGAGTAGTCCAGCCCCGGGGTGAGCTGCGGGAAGTTGCCGCCGGCGAAGTTGAGCGCCACCGAGTCCAGCTGCGGCGCGGGCAGCAGCTGCAGGTTGTTCTCGAGGTTGATTTCGTCGCGCTCGGCCTTGGACCAGCTGACGTCGGCGGTCAGGCGCGCGTCGCCGATGTTGAATTCGTTGTTCCAGCCGAACGCCTTGATCTCGTCCTCGCGGTGGTTGTACATGCCGCGCACCAGCGGGTAGACGTTGTGCGCCACGCCACTGACGAAGCTGCCGTTGTCGTTGACCACCACGTCGGTCACGTTGAGCCGGTCGTAGCCGCCGTTGTAGTCGCCCAGGTGGATTTCCAGCTGGTTGGCGGTGTCGTATTCCTTGGCCTTGGTGTAGAAGGCGTCGAGCGTGCTGGTCCAGGCATTGTTCGGGCGGAACTGCAGGGTCGCCATCACGCCGTCGCGCTTGGCGTTGCCGGTGCGGCGCAGCGCCTTGATGCCGTCGGAGTAGAAGGTGCCTTCGTCCACGCCCGGGCGCCAGCCGTCGCCGATGGCCTGCCACGGCTCGTACAGGCCGACCTGGTTCTCCTGCTTGGCCATGTCCGAATGCGAGTAGCCGATGGCCACGCCGATGGTGTCGTCGGCGAACTTGTCGACGAAGCTGACGTTGAAGCGGTTGCCGTAGGGATCGACGCCGGCCGCTTCGCCCAGCGAGTTCTTCTGGTAGCGGCCGCTGACGGCGATGACGCGCTCGCCGTAGCTGAGCGGGCGCACGGTCTGCATGTCCAGGGTGCCGGACAGGCCCTGGCCGACCAGACCGGCGTCGGGGGTCTTGTACACGGTGACGCCGCTGATCAGCTCGGACGGGTACTGGTCGAACTCGACGCTGCGGTTGTCGCCGGTGCTGACCATCTCGCGGCCGTTGAGCAGGGTGGTGGCGAAGTCGGGCGACAGGCCGCGCACGCTGATGACCTGCGCGCGGCCGGCCACGCGCTGGGCGGCCAGGCCGGGCAGGCGGGCGATGGATTCGGCGATGGACACGTCCGGCAGCTTGCCGATGTCCTCGGCCGACACGGCCTCGACGATGGAGCTGGAATCGCGCTTGACCGAGATCGCGCTCTCGATGCCACGGCGGATGCCGGTGACGGTCACCGTCTCCAGGTCGACCGCCGCGGCCTTGTCGGTGGCCGCGGTGTCGCCGGCGGCGTCCTGTGCCTGTGCGTTGGCGATGGTCAGCGTGATTGCCGACGCGAGTGCCACGCTCAACAGATTGCGCTTGCTGTTCAACATTCTCCCCTCTCCCAGGTGATGTCGCTTGGTTGTCTGTTTTCATGCGCCCGGCGCGTGTGCCGGGCTGTCTGTCGCCGATGCGCTAGGCCTGTTTGCGACTGAGATGCATGGTAATCAGCGGGCATCGCCGGGGAGCCTGCCTGCATACGTATTCAATGCGCATGCAAAGCGGAAGTAAGTGATGACAACGATGGCATCGTGGGCCGGACATTCCGCATGCAGGGTAGGCCCACGTTTATTCGGCATCGGGCTTGCCCGGCACGGGGTTTCACCGGGAAGGCTTCATGCGGGGCAAGCCCCGCATCTACGAGTGGGGTGAACCCAGTGGGTGCCGACGGTTGGTCGGCACAATCTGTCCGCTTGCGATAAGGCTTGGTAGCGCGGTGCGCTGCTTTTATCCCTTCTCCCTTCGGGAGAAGGTGCCCGAAGGACGGATGAGGGGCGAACGCAGTCCAGATGGTTGAACCCTCATGACTCCGTTGCCCCTCACCCCAACCCCTCTCCCGATGGGAGAAGGGCTTTGTATCTGTGCCGTGGTGTCAATCCAGCGGCACGAAACGAATCGCCGCGCCGCCGCCCGGCGCCAGCTTCAGGGTGATGCGGTCGCCATTGCCGACTTCGCGGGTTTCGCGGGCGAAGGCGAACGGGTTGTCCCGCCAGTTGGCGCCGTCGCCATCGCGGTAGATCTCGGCGCGGTAGCGGCGGCCGGGGTCGAGGAAGGACAGCGGCGTGTCCAGTGCGTGCGGGTGGTCGTCGCCGACGCTGCCGAGGAACCATTCGCCGCTGCCGCGCGCCTTGCGTGCGAAGGTCACGTATTCGCCGACCTCGCCATCCAGCACGTGGCTTTCCTCCCAGTCCACCGCCACGTCCTTGATGAACTGGAAGGCGTCGGGATGCTGCGCGTAGTGCTCGGGCAGGTCGGCCACCATCTGGATCGGGCTGTACAGCACCACGTACAGCGCCAGCTGCTTGGCCAGGGTGCTGCGCAGCGGCTGGCCATTGCGGCCCTTCAGGCTGACGATGCCGGGGGTGAAGTCCATCGGCCCGGCCAGCATGCGGGTGAAGGCGAGGGTGGCTTCATGCTCCGGCGGGTTGGGCGGGTTGCCCCAGGCGGCGAACTCCATGCCGCGCGCGCCTTCGCGCGACACCCAGTTGGGGTAGGTGCGGCGCAGGCCGGTGTCCTTGATCGGTTCGTGCGAGTTGATGGCGATGTGCCGGGCCGCCGCCTGCCGCAGCACGCGCAGGTGGTGGTTGCTCATCCATTGGCCTTCGTGCCATTCGCGCCGGACCGGGCCACCGGCCTCGTCCTGGCGCTGGATGTCGCCGGCGTCGCAGACGTAGCCGGTCTTGACCACGTCCACGCCGTTGCGCGCATACAGCGCCAGCGCGGCCGGCAGCTGGCGCTCGTAGTGGCTGACCGCGCAGGCGGTTTCGTGGTGGCCGATCAGGTGCACGCCCTTGCCGGCGCCGTAGCGGGCCAGTGCGGGCAGGTCGAAATCGGCGGTCGGGCGGGTGAAGTCGAAGCCCCCGCCGTCGGCGAACCAGTTGCCGTCCCAACCGGGGTTCCAGCCCTCCACCAGCACGCCGCGGAAGCCGTTGGCGGCGGCGAAGTCGATGTAGCGTTTGGTGTTTTCGGTGGTCGCACCGTGCTTCGGGCCGGTGGCCCAGGTCTCGGTTTCAAGGTGCAGCGACCACCACACGCCGACGTACTTGGCCGGGGTGAACCAGCTCACGTCGCCGATGGCGTTGGGTTCGTTGAGGTTGAGGATCAGGCTGGATTCGGCCAGGTCGGCGGCCTTCTCGCCGATCTGGATCGTGCGCCACGGCGTGTTGAACGGCAGCGTGCGCACCACCGCGACGCCGTCGCCGCCGGGGGTGAGTGCGGCGCGCAGCACGTCGCCATCGCCACGGGCCAGGTTCATGCCGGCGTAGTCCACCAGCGCGGCCTCGTGGATGGAGATGTGCAGGCCGCTGTCGTCGCGCAGGGTGAGCGGCGTCTGCGCGGTGCCGATCTCCTTCAATGGCGTGCGCTGGTACAGGTATTCCTCGCGGTTCCACTCGAAGGCCGGGATCCACCACGCGGTGGCCGGGCGGGCGAGGGTGAATTCGGTCAGCTCGGCGCGGATGCGCGCCTGCGGCATCGCCGCCTGCCGCGGGAATTCGTAGCGGAAACCGATGCCGTCGTCGTAGACGCGGAACACCACGTCGAAGCGGCGCGGGTAGTCGCGGCCGGCGCCGGCTTTCTCTTCGAAGCTGGCGCGCAGTTCGTTGTAGTGGTTGCGGGTCAGGCGGCGTTCGCCCCACGGCTGCTCCCAGGTTTCATCGAAACTGCTGCTGGACTGGCCGACCAGTTCGACGTTGCGTTCCAGCCGCCCGTCGCCGAGCAGGAAACCCAGCCGCGACGGCGCGATCACCGCCTGTCCCTTGCGTTCGACGCGGTAGGCGATGCGCCCTTCGTGCTGCGATTCCAGCGTCACCGCCAGCACGTCGCCGGGCGAGGCGATGCGCGCCAGGGTGTCGGCACGGGCCGGCAGCGCGGCGGCCAGCAGCAGTGCCAGCGCGGGCAGGAAGGGAAGGATGGGGCGTCGTGCGGGCATGTCGGTGTGCTCCGTAACGGTGGAACGGGTGGCATGAACTATTCCACGGCGCGCCCGTGCATTGGCCGTGCCGGCGGCACTGAATACGTATGCACCGGCGATGCGTATTCGCCGCCCCCCCTCTACCATCGGGTTTCCTTGGAGGGGGAGCGTTTGATGAACAGCAAACCGCAGCTGTCGTTCTGGCAGATATGGAACATGTGTTTCGGGTTCCTCGGCATCCAGTTCGGCTTCGCGCTGCAGAACGCCAACGCCAGCCGCATCTTCGAGACGCTGGGGGCGTCGATGGAGGCGGTGCCGGGGCTATGGATCGCCGCGCCATTGACCGGGCTGCTGGTGCAGCCGGTGATCGGCTACCTGTCCGACCGCACCTGGACCCGTTGGGGCCGGCGCCGGCCGTTCTTCATGATCGGCGCGGTGCTGACCACGCTGGCGCTGCTGGTGATGCCCAATTCGCCGACGCTGTGGATCGCCGCCGGCACGCTGTGGGTGCTGGATGCCTCGATCAACGTGTCGATGGAGCCGTTCCGCGCCTTCGTCGGCGACCAGCTCGCGCCGCGCCAGCGCCCCACCGGCTATGCGATGCAGAGTTTCTTCATCGGCGTGGGCGCCATCGTCGCCAGCCTGCTGCCGTTCCTGCTGGCGCACTGGGGCGTGGCCAACACCGCCGCGCCGGGCGAGGTGCCGGACACGGTGCGCTATGCGTTCTATTTCGGCGCGGCGGTGCTGCTGGCGGCGATTGCATGGACGGTGTTCAGCACCCGCGAGTATTCGCCCGCGGAGCTGGCCGCGTTCGACGATGCCGAACCCGCCACCGGCCACCGCGCGGCCGCGGCCGGCGGCGCGCCTTCGTGGTCGCAGGCCGGCGCATGGCTGCTGTTGGGCGTGGCGCTGGCCGCATTGATCGCATGGCGCGATGGCGACCGAATGCTCTACGTGCTGGCCGGCCTGTGCGCCGCTTACGGCGTGTTGCTGGCGCTGGCGCGGGTGCTGCCGGGCACGCACATGCTGGCGACCATCGTCGGCGACCTGCGCGCGATGCCGCTGACGATGCGGCGGCTGGCGTGGGTGCAGTTCTTCTCGTGGTTCGCGCTGTTCGCGATGTGGATCTACACCACCGCCGCGGTGGCCGGCACCCACTTCGGCTCCACCGACCCGCAGTCGGCGGCCTACAACGAAGGCGCCAACTGGGTGGGCGTGCTGTTCGGCGCCTACAACGGCTTCGCCGCGCTGGCGGCGCTGGTGATCCCGCGGATGGTGCGGGCGCTGGGCCTGCGCTGGAGCCACCTGCTCAACCTGTGGCTGGGCGGGCTGGGGCTGGTGTCGCTGATGTTCATCGGCGACCCGAAGTGGCTGCTGCTGTCGATGGTCGGCGTCGGCTTTGCCTGGGCCTCGATCCTGTCGTTGCCGTACGCGCTGCTGTCCGACAGCGTGCCGTCCACCAAGATGGGCGTGTACATGGGCATCTTCAATTTCTTCATCGTGATCCCGCAGCTGGTGGCCGCCAGCGCGCTCGGCTTCGCCCTGCGCGCGTGGCTGGGCGGCGTGCCGATGCACGTGCTGGTGCTGGGCGGCTGCAGCCTGTTCGTCGCCGGCCTGTGCGTGCTGCGGGTTCCTTCCCGTCCGGAGGTGGTGTGATGCGTGTGCGTTTGTCGGTTGCCGGCCTTGCCTCGGCACTTTCCCTTGCGTTGCTGGCCGGTTGCGCCGTGGCCGGCACGCGCCCCGATTACGTCGGCACCACCGAGCCGTTCGCCAGCGACGCGGTGTATTTCGTCGTCACCGACCGCTTCGTCAACGGCGACACCGCCAACGACCACCGCGAGCAGGGCGGTGCGCACCGCACCTTCGACATCCCGGTGCATTGCGCGGACGGCATCGACGGCAACATCGGCTACCTCGGCGGCGACTTCCGCGGCGTGCTCGACAATGCCGGCTACATCCGCGACCTCGGCTTCGGCGCGGTGTGGATCACGCCGATCGTCGACAACCCGGACGAAGCCTTCACCGGCAGCCGGGAAATCAGCTGCACCAGCAGCCTGACCGACCGCGGCAAGACCGGCTACCACGGCTACTGGGGCATCAATTTCCACAAGCTCGACGAGCACCTGCCCAGCGCCGGTCTCGACTTCGCCGGGTTCACCCGCGGCCTGCACGCCGCCGGCCTGAAGGTGGTGCTGGACATCGTCGGCAACCACGGCTCGCCGGCGTGGACCATGCCCGAGCGTCAGCCGCAGTTCGGCCAGTTGTTCGACAAGGACGGCACGCTGGTCGCCGACCATCAGAACCTGCCGCCGCAGCAACTGGACCCGCAGCACAACCCGCTGCATGCCTTCTACAACAACATCGGCCCGGTCGATGCGGACAAGGGTTCCATCTTCGACGGCAACCTCGCCGAGCTGTCCGACTTCAACCAGCACAACCCGGCGGTGATGGACTACCTTGCCGGCGCCTACCTGCAATGGGCGGGGCAGGGCGTGGACGCGCTGCGCATCGACACCATCGGCTGGCTGCCGCACCCGTGGTGGCACGCGTTCGTCGGCCGCATCCGCGCCGAGCACCCGGGCATGTTCATGTTCGGCGAGGCGTTCGACTACGACGCCGCGCGCATCGCCGAGCACACCTGGCCGGCCAACGCCAACGTCAGCGTGCTGGATTTCCCGCTGCGCGGCGCGCTGGAGGCGGTGTTCGGGCGCGAAGGCAAGGGCTTCGAGGCGCTGGCCGAGCCGCTGCACCTGAGCGGCGGCCCATATGCCAACCCCTACGAGCTGATGACGTTCTACGACAACCACGACATGCCGCGCATCGACGCCAGCGACGCAGGCTTCATCGACGCGCACAACTGGCTGTTCACCGCGCGCGGCATCCCGGTGCTCTACTACGGCTCGGAAACCGGCTTCATGCGCGGCCGTGCCGAGCACGCCGGCAACCGTGCCTACTTCGGCCAGCAGCGCGTGGATGCCGCGCCTGCCAGCCCGATCTTCGGCCCGCTGCAACGCATCGCCAAACTGCGCGAAGCCACCCCGGCGCTGCAGCGCGGCCTGCAGGTCAACGAGCGTTTGCAGGGTGAGCAGGCCGTGTTCTATCGCGTGTTGCAGCAAGGCGACGTCGCCCAGACCGTGCTGGTGCTGCTCAACAAGGGCGACGCCGCGCAGGATTTTGAAGTGCGCGATTACCTGCAGCAGGGGCAGTGGCGCGATGCGCTCGATGGCGGCAGCGTGGTGGTGAAGGACGTGCTGCATGCCGAAGTGCCGGCGCACGGGGTCAAGGTGTTCGTGCTCGATGCACCGGTGAAGCAGCCGCAATTGCAGGAGCGGCTGGACGCGGCAATGGCCGATCAGGCGGCGCGCACCGCGCGCTTGGCGCACTAACGTAGATGCGGGGCTTGCCCCGCATGAAGCCTTCCCGATGAGTGGCCATTCCGGCAAAGCCCCATGCGGGGCAAGCCCCGCATCTACAAGACGTTGCGCAGGCGGCGGGCATGTCGGCGGTGTCTGGAAGCTACAATCGCTGCCCCATTGATCCACCGACACCATGAACACGCTTCCCCCGCAGACACCCGTCGAGACGCTGTTGCAGTCGGCGATGGACGGCAAGCTGCCGATCCGCACCTTCATGCAGGCCTTCGTCGCCTCCGAGGTCGTCCTGCTCACCGGCAGCCTGGTCACGCCCGACGGCAGCGGCTTCGATCCGCTGTTGTTCGACAAGCAGGACGTGCTGCACGTGGCGGTGTTCACCGACGTGGCGCGGGTCGGCATCCATTCGCAGCAGGCGCCGCACACGATCCGCTGGCCGATGCTGGACGTGCTGCGCCGCGTGCCGGGCGGCTATGGCGTGGTGGTCAACCCCGGTACCTCGTTGGGCTTTGAAATCGCGCCTTCGGGCGTGGGCGAACTGCTCAGGGATTTTGGCTGATTCCGTGGATGCGGGGCCTGCCCCGCATGAGGCATTACCGGGAAAGCGCCGTGCGGGGCAAGCCCCGCACCTACGGCCAGGACGATTCCCGCACCACCAGCTTCACCGGGATGCTGATCCCGTCCACCGTCTCGCCCGCGATCAGCGCCAGCAGCTTGTCGACCAGCAACTGGCCGGCCTGGCGGGTGTCCTGCTGCACCGTGGTCAGCGGCGGCGACACCGAGGCCGCCACCGGGATGTCGTCGAAACCGGTGACCGCCACGTCCTGCGGCACGTTCAGGCCATGCTCGCGCAGGGCGCGCATCGCGCCGATGGCGATCAGGTCGC
>NZ_LDJP01000034.1 GCF_001431505.1 Stenotrophomonas daejeonensis | reverse complement strand
CCCCGCTTTTGTGAGAGCCAGTACGAACAATGGCAAGCCAGGCGGTCCAGGGATCCGGTTCTCCTGCAGGAGAGAGAGACAGGCAGGTGATAGGCACCGACGTGGGCAAGCCCACCTTCGACATCGCTCTGCCACTGTGGGAGGGCAAGTACCGCACCCGGGGGAAGCTCGGCGACACCGCCGCGGGTTGGGAACAACTGCTGGCCTGGAGACAGGCTCACGCCCCGGAAGCGGCGGTGTTGCCGAGCTTGCCCCGGGTGCGGTACTTGCCCTGCCCCAGTGGCAGAGCGATGTCGAAGGTGGCCTTGGCCACGTCGATGCCTATCACCTGCATGTCTCTGTCTCCTGCTGTCGAACCGGATCCAGTGACCGCCTGGCTTGCCCTTGTTCGTGCTGGCTCTCGCAAAAGCGGGCCGAAGATACCGTTCAAGCTCCAGGGCGGAAAAGGGTTCCGATGTGCCGGATCTACGGTGCGAGCTCGAAGGCTCAAGTGCGGAGACGGCATCATCGGAACCTCCCGGATCACTCCGGGGAAGTCTGCCTGATCGGGGCAGGCTTCAAGACACAAGATGCGGGGCTTGCCCCGCATGAAGCTTTCCCGGCAAAGCACCGTGCGGGGCAAGCCCCGCACCTACCGCAGGTTTCAGGCGTTACCTCGTGCGGCGACGGCCGCCCTGGCGGCTAGAGTGGGGCGCCCAGCTTCGTCGAGGTCTTCCATGCCCACCCCGCGCTTCCGCCTGCGTACGCTGCTGGCCGCCACCCTGCTCGCATTCACCGCCGCCGCACAGGCGCAGCCGCGCCTGATCGGCTACGTCATGGACAGCCCGGCGCCGCTGCAACTGACGGCCACCAAGTTGGACGTGGTGAACTTCGCCTTCGCCAAGGTCGCGGCGGACGGCCGCGTGTACCTGCCCGACACGGTCGATCCGGCGCGCCTGCACGCCGTCGTCGGCAAGCGCACGGACAACCCCGGGCTGAAGGTGCTGCTGTCCATCGGCGGCTGGGGCGCGGGCAACTTCTCCGAGGCCGCGGCTACCGTGGCCGCCCGCGCACGCTTCATCGACAGCGGCGTCGCGCTGGTGCACGAATTCGACCTCGACGGCCTGGACATCGACTGGGAGTACCCGACGCTGGGCGACGCCGACATCAGCCACGCCCCCGGCGACCGTCGCAACTTCACCCTGCTGCTGGAGCAACTGCGCGCGCGGCTGGACGGCGAGGGCAAAGGCCGGCGCCATTACCTGCTGACCATCGCCGCCGCCGAGGGCCGCTTCGCCGCGGGGCTGGAGCTGCCGCGCATCGCCCGGTCGCTGGACTGGATCAACCTGATGACCTACGACTTCCACGGCAGCCTGACCCCGACCACCGGCCACCATGCCGGCCTGTCGCGCTCGCCGCTGGCCGCACCGCAGGACCGCGACACCGAGGCAGCGGTGCGCTACTTCCTCGACGCCGGCGTGCCGGCGGACAAGATCAACGTCGGCGTGCCGTTCTACGGCCGCACCTTCGGCGACGTGGACCCGGCCAACGACGGCCTGTACCGCAGCTTCGCCAGCGACGGCGGTTTCATCACGTGGCAGCAGATCGTCCACACCCGCCTCGGCGCGCCGGGCTGGCAACGGCACTGGGACGACGCGGCGCAGGCGCCGTATTTGTGGAATCCGTCCGAGCGCCGCTTCATCACCTACGACGACCCGCAGTCGCTGGCGATCAAGGCCGGCTACGTCAAGCGCAACGGGCTGGGCGGCATCATGTACTGGGAGCAGCGCGGCGACGACAACGAGCAATTGCTGGACGTACTGCACGAGGCGCTGCACGGCGGTCGTTGAACCGTGCCGCATGCGGCCTCCGTCCTTCATTAGACTTGGCGCTCACCTCCCGCAGCAGGAACCCGCCATGAGCCAGTGGTACTTCCACAATCCCGGCCAGGCCGACCGCGTCGGTCCGCTCGACGACGAGGCCGCGCGCCGCCACGCGCAGGCGCACCGCAACGCACTGGCATGGCGCGAGGGCATGCGGGGCTGGCAGCCGGCCGCGTCGCTGCCGGAATTCGGCGGACAGGCGGCACCCCCACCGACGCCCCCGCCGGTGGGCGGGCACGGCAACCGCGCCGACGACATCGACTTCCGCATCGTCGGCCACGAGATGCAGTTCGTGGAGATCGAGCTGGACCCCGGCGAAAGCGCCATCGCCGAAGCCGGCGCGCTGATGTTCAAGGACGCGTCGGTGCAGATGGACACCGTGTTCGGCGACGGCTCGCATAGCGGCCAGGGCGGCGGCTTCATGGACAAGCTGCTGGCCGCCGGCAAGCGCGTGATCACCGGCGAGAGCCTGTTCGCCACGCTCTATACCCACGTCGGCCAGGGCAAGGCCAAGGTCGCCTTCGCCGCGCCCTACCCCGGCACGGTGATCCCGATGAAGCTGGACGAGCACGGCGGCACGCTGATCTGCCAGAAGGACAGCTTCCTGGCCGGCGCGCGCGGCGTGCAGGTGGGCGTGCACCTGCAACGCAAGGTGATGACCGGGCTGTTCGGCGGCGAGGGTTTCATCATGCAGAAGCTCGAAGGCGACGGCTGGGTGTTCGTGCATGCCGGCGGCTGCGTGGTCGAGCGCGAACTGGCCGCCGGCGAGCGCATCGACGTCGATACCGGCTGCGTGGTCGCCTACCACGCTGGCGTGGACATGGACGTGCGCCGCGTGGCCGGGCTGAAGAGCATGTTCTTCGGCGGCGAGGGCGTATTCCTGGCCACCCTCACCGGCCCCGGCAAGGTGTGGCTGCAATCGCTGCCGTTCTCGCGCCTGGCCGGGCGCATGTACGCGGCCGCGCCGCAGGGGGGCGGCCAGGGCCGTGGCGAGGGCTCGGTGCTGGGCGGGCTGGGACGCATCCTGGACGGCGACAACCGCTTCTGACGGCTGTCGCCGGGCCCTGCCGCGCCGGTTTCAGCGCAGCAG
Source organism: Stenotrophomonas daejeonensis (assembly GCF_001431505.1). GTDB lineage: Bacteria > Pseudomonadota > Gammaproteobacteria > Xanthomonadales > Xanthomonadaceae > Stenotrophomonas > Stenotrophomonas daejeonensis. The sequence continues at coordinate 49,547 of NZ_LDJP01000034.1, read as the reverse complement.
GGCGCGCGCCTCGCGCACGTTCCAGCGGCCGTTGAGCGCGAGCACCACGGCGATGTCGCCGCACAGCAGGACCTCGGCACGGTTGGCGGCGGCCACCGCGCGGTCCGCGCCGGGCAGCATCAGCACTTCCACGTCGCCGATGAAGTCGTGGCGGTCATGGTGCCGGCCACGCACGAGGATGCGGCAGGCGCCCTCCAGTTGCCGCACCACCGGCGCGCGGCCGGCCTCCCGCACCGCGGCCGCGAGGTCGATGACGCTGCCGCGCGGCGCCCGCCAGCTGATCCGCTGCGGTTGCCCGAACCACTCCAGCGCCGTCCGCTCGTGGCCATGCAGGGGCCGCAGCGGCGGTTGCCGCGCCAACACCCGCGCCGCCCGCCGCCGCCGGATCGCAACCCGCAGCATGCTCGCCGCCACCGCAAGCGCAGCGAGTACCGGCACCAGCAATACCAGCCCGAACCAGGCCGACGCATGCGGCACGGCGAACAGCGCCAGCAGGAAGCCGAAGAACAGGGCGAAGCGCCAGATGTCGTGCCGCGGTCCGCGCACGCGGCCTCCTGCCATGAAAACGGTGCCGCCACGCCGCATGTCGCGCCGTGGCCGTTGGCCGCGATTGTGCCAGTTGCGGGTATGCTCTCGCCCTTTCCCGAGCCCGCCGCCCGTCGATGAAACCGCTGCGTCCACGCCTGCTGCTGCCCCTTGCCCTGCTCGGCCTGCTGGCCGCCTGCGGCGGCGGGAACGTCAAGCCCGCCGCACCGGTTGCGACGCCGGTTGCCCCGGCCACGCCGGTCGCGCCGGTGAAGATCGGCGTGGCGCTGGGCGGCGGCGCGGCCAAGGGCTTCGCCCACATCGGCGTGATCAAGATGCTGGAGGCCAACGGCTTCGAGCCGGTGGTGGTGTCCGGCACCAGTGCCGGCAGCGTGGTCGGCGCGCTGTACGCCAGCGGCATGGACGCGTTCGAGATGCAGCAGAAGGCGGTGGCGCTGGACCAGACCAGCATCCGCGACGTGCGCCTGTTTTCCGGCGGGCTGATCGAAGGCCGCAAGCTGCAGGACTACGTCAACGCTCAGGTCGACAACAAACCGGCCGAACGCCTGAGCAAGCCGTTCGCGGCGGTGGCCACGCAGCTGGAGACCGGCGAGCGCGCGGTGTTCGTGCGCGGCAACGTCGGCCAGGCGGTGCGCGCATCCAGTTCGGTGCCGGGCGTGTTCGAGCCGGTCAGCATCGGCGGCAAGACCTACGTCGACGGCGGCGTGGTCAGCCCGGTGCCGGTGGACGCGGCGCGCCAACTCGGCGCCGAGTTCGTCATCGCCGTGGACATTTCCAGCAAGGCCAGCGGCCAGCGCCCGGACAGCCTGCTGGACACGGTCAACCAGTCCATCGCGATCATGGGCCAGCGCCTGGGCGAGCAGGAGCTGGCGCGCGCCGACGTGGTGATCCGCCCGCAGGTGCTGGACATCGGCGCGGCCGATTTCGAGCAGCGCGGCCGCGCCATCCTCGAAGGCGAGAAGGCGGCGATGGCGGCGATGCCGCAGATCCGCGCCGGCGTGCAGCGCTTGCAGCAGGCGCGCCTGCAACAGCTGCGCGACGCGCAGGCCCGCGCCAGCGCCGCCGCGGCCGAGGCGTACCAGCGCTGCCAGGACAGCCGTTCGCGGCTGGAGAAGCTGCGTGGCAAGGAAAAGGACTGCGCCGCGCCGGCACGTTGATTTTCCGTAGATGCGGGGCTTGCCCCGCATGGGGTCTTCCCGGCGCTCCTCCGTGCGGGGCAAGCCCCGCATCTACATCCGGCTGTATTGCACTTGCAGCCAGAGCTTGTCCGCGTCCTTGGTACGCAGGTCGTCACTGCTGCGGTAGCGTGCGGCCTTGAGCAGCACGCTCAGGCCCTTCAGCTGCGGGATGGCGCGCTCCCACGACAGGTCGAATTCGCGCCCGTAGCGGTAGCTGCCGCGGTCGCTGCGGAAGTCGTGGTACCACGCCTGCGCCTTGCCGCCGGCCAGCGGCAGCGCCATGCCGGCATAGGCATCGCGCAGGCCGTCGGCCGGGGTGGTGCCGAACTGGTCGGCCCAGCCCTGGAATGCGTGCTTGGTGGCCAGCGGCGTCTGGAAGGCGCCATTGGCGGCGGTGCCGTGGCCGGCACCCAGCACCTCGACACCGGCCGTGCCCTTGGCACGGGCGCCGGCGTAGCTGGCTTCGCCCAGCCAATAGTGGCTGTCCAGCGCCCACGGGTTGCCGTGGCCGTCCACCTGCCGTGCGTGCTCCAGCACGTAGCCGAGCGCGCCGCGGCCGCCCTGCAGGCGCAGGCCGGTGGTGTCGGCGGACAGGGTGCCGCGCGGTGCGGCGGCGGCCACGGCGATGTTCTCCAGGTCGAGCCGGTAGTGGTAGCCGGTGATCGCCAGCGCGTCGGCGGGCGCGAACGTCGCCTGCAGCAGGTGGCTGTCGCCGTGGATGTTGGCCGGCGCGGTGGCACTGGGCGTGGCCGGTTCGTCCGGGCCGAACACGGTATTGATGTTGGTGACGAAGGCGTAGGCCAGCTTCCATTGCGCGGCCGGCGTCCATTCGGCCAGCGCACCGTCGTAGGTCTGTTCGTTCTGGCGCCAGCCGGAGCCGCCGACGAAGCGCTGGTTGCCGAGGTTGATGCGCTGGCGGCCGAGCTGCACGTTGCCGTGCGCACCGTCGTAGCGCAGCAGCGCCTGGTTGAGTTCGGCGCCATCCGGGTCGGCCACCGTCGGGTATTGGCCGCGGCCGTTGCGGGTGTCGTTGAAGCGCCCGCCGCCGAGGTGGGCGACGCCATCGACCTCGCCCAGCGCCGACCAGCCGTGCCAGCGTACGGTGCGGTACCCCAGCCGCAGGCGCGCGGTGTGCGCATCGGCATCGCGGGCGATCCCGCCCTGCTCCACGTGCTCGTAGCGGTAGCGCAGGTCCAGCAGCGGCTTGCCGCCGTCATCGGCCGCGATGGCCGGCGCGGCGGCCAGCAACAGGGGCAGGACGGGGAGGAGGCGGATCGACATGGGGGTTTCTCGTTGGGGTGTGGCCGGCATGCTCCGCGCCTGCCGCCAGCGCCACCATGATGTCGATCAATCCGCGCGCCTGCTGCGGTTCAACTCCTCCCGAGCTGCGCCAGCGGCAGCGCGCGGAACTCCTTGACCGTGCGCAGCACGAAGCTGGAATTGACGTCGGCCACGCCGGCGGCGTTGAGCAGCTTGTCCAGCAGGAACGCGGAGAAGTGGTCGAGGTCGCGCACATAGACGTGCAGCAGGTAGTCCATGTCGCCGGTGAGCGCGTGGCAAGCCACCACCTCGTCCCACAGCTGCACCGCCTCGACGAAGTGGTCGATGGCCGCCTGCCCGTGCTTGGACAGCTGCACCCGCACGAACGCCTGCAGGCCCAGGCCGATCCGGCGCGGCTCCAGCCGCGCGCCGTAGCCGGCGATCACGCCCTCGGCCTCCAGCCGCTGCACCCGGCGCAGGCAGGCCGAGGGCGACAGGTTCACCCGCGCGGCCAGTTCGGCATTGGTGGCGCGGCCGTGTTGCTGGATCTCCGCCAGCAGGCGCAGATCCGTGCGGTCAAGCGCGATGGACTCCATTATTGTTGCCCCGCAACATCGAAACGACGCAACAATATTGCGCCACGGCGGCATATCGACGCAATTTCGCACACCTGTTGCGCGGCCGGCTTCCTACCATCGGGAATCCACTCCACCGGAAGGCCCCGTCATGGACACCGCCCCGCGCCGCGTCGAACACCAACAGACCGACAAGGGTTACGTGCCGGTCTACACCACCGCCGTGATCGAGCAGCCGTGGGATGGCTACAGCGCCGACGACCATGCCACCTGGAGCACGCTGTACCGCCGCCAGCGCGAGCTGCTGGTCGGCCGCGCCTGCCGCGAGTTCCTCGACGCGCAGGACGAGATGGGCATGAGCGAGCACATGATCCCGCGCTTCGACCAGCTCAACGAGGTGCTGGGCGCGGCCACCGGCTGGACCCTGGTGGGCGTGGAAGGGCTGCTGCCGGAACTGGATTTCTTCGAGCACCTGGCGCACCGCCGCTTCCCGGTGACGTGGTGGATCCGCCGCCCCGAGCAGATCGACTACATCGCCGAACCGGACCTGTTCCACGATCTGTTCGGCCACGTGCCGCTGCTGATGAACCCGGTGTTCGCCGACTACATGGCCGCCTACGGCCGCGGCGGGGTCAAGGCGCACGCGATCGGCCCCGAAGCCTTGCAGAACCTGACCCGGCTGTACTGGTACACGGTGGAATTCGGCCTGATGAACACCGCCGAGGGCCTGCGCATCTACGGCGCCGGCATCGTCTCGTCGAAGGGCGAATCGCTGCATTCGCTGGAATCGGCCGCGCCGAACCGGATTGGCTTCGACCTGGAGCGGATCATGCGCACCCGCTACCGCATCGACACCTTCCAGAAGACCTACTTCGTCATCGACGGCTTCGAGCAGCTGATGGCCGCCACCGCGCCGGACTTCACCCCGATCTACGCGAAGCTGGCGGCACGGGACCACGTCCCCGCCGGCGACGTGCAGGACGGCGACAACGTATTCCAGCGCGGCAGCGGCGAAGGCTGGGCCAGCGACGGCGACGTGTAGGGCACCCCGTAGGAGCGCACCTTGGTGCGCGATGGGGCTCTACCGGGAAAGCTTCATCGCGCACCAAGGTGCGCTCCTGCGGTTCGTTCATTGCGCCCAGACGCTGTCGTTGTGGCCTTGCCGCATGCGCCTGCGGGTGTGGCGTGCCAGATACAGCAGCACCGGCACCGCCAGCAGCGCGGTGGCGTCCACCGGCCAGCTGCCGGGGTGGCTCCACGTGCCGCCGATGTTCCAGTGGCCGGCCAAACTGGACAGGGGAATCAGCAAGGTCAACACCGCGCTGGCCACCAGCAGTTCCACCGCGCCGCGTGATGCGCCGCGCGCGAACGCCCACGCCACCGCCGCCACGAACACCGCGTAGTAGATGCCGGTGTGCCACGCCTTCAGGTCGCCCACCAGCGCCGGCAACCACTTGGCTGCGGCCAACGTGGCGGAAATGCCGGCCACGCAGCCCAGCGACACGCCGACGGTCAAACAGGCCAGCGCCCATGCCGAACGCTTCTGCACCGGCGTTTCCGCGCCCTTGCGCTTGCGCCGCCGCGATTCCACCCACAGCAGGTTGCCGCTGTAGAACAGCACCGCGCCGGCCAGGCCCATCAGCAGGTACAGCCAGCGCACCGGGTTGCCGCCGAAGCTGCCGAAATGCAGGGCGAAGAAGGCGTTGACCGCCTCGTCCCAGCCTTCCATGCGGCCCGGCAGGTCGTGCGGGTCGACCTCCCCGGTGTAGGGGTCGAGGTGGGTCTGCATGTAGGTGCGCGCGCGGGTGCCGCGGCGCACGTCAAGGCCGCTCACGCTGGCCTCGACGTGGCCCTCTTGGTCACGCTGGAAACCGAAGCCGTACACCTCGAAACCCGGCAGCTGCACCTCCACCCGGCGCAGCAGTTCGGCGGCCAGCAGCACGCGCCCACCGGCGGGCGCATCTTCATGCCCGCCCCACTGAATGCCATTGGGATACACCACCGCATCCTGCGCGTCGTAGAACTGGTCGTGGAAGGCGAACACCACGCTGGTCAACGCGATGACGACGTGGAATGGCAGGCTGAACAGGCCCAGCGCGTTGTGCACGTCCAGCCACAGGCGCTTGATGTTCTTGCCGATGCGCAGCGCGAACACGTCGCGGGCGATGGTCGGCAACAGCACGATCAGGCCGGACACCAGCGCCACCGCATAGGCCAGCGCCACCGCGCCCATGATCGGCCGCGCCACCGCGTCGGGGAACGGCAGGCCGACCAGCTGGTGCAGCGTGTCCACCAGCTGCGCCACCGGCGCCTTGCGGGTCTGCTCCACCTGCAGGCTGCCGTCGGCGGCGAAGCTGGCGCCGTACTCCTTGAACTCGCGGCGGCCCTTGCCGCGCTCCTGCCAGTACACGCGCGCCGGCTGGTCGGCGGCCGGTTGCACCGAGACGAAATAACGCGCCGCCGCCTGCGGGTGCGCGGCCAGAACCGCTTCGACCAGCGCATCGGCCCGCTCCAGCGGCGGCGCCGCCGACAGCGTGGACGGCGGCGTGGCCCAGCGTTCCAGCGGCTTCTCGAACATGGTGATCGCGCCGGCATAGAAGGCGATGAACAGCATCAGCCCGCTGGCGATGCCGATCCAGATGTGCACGTCCTTGTAGACCTTGATGATGTCGCTGCGGATCTTCATGCCCTGCTCCTCACGCCATCGTCCAACGCACGCACCACAACGCGGCGAACGCCAGCGCGTTGGCCGCACCCAGCCACAACCACGCCCGCAGGCTGTCGCGGAACAGGTAGACGAAGGACAGCACCAGCGCCCACACCGGCGCCATCAGCCACATGCTGAACTGGACCTTGCCGCCGCCCCCGGCGATGCCGTCCGGCCCCAGCCATGCGAACAGGCCGGACAGCGCCAGCGCCAGGCCGAAGCCCAGCACCGCGCCGGCCATCGTCTTGCCGAACCAGTGGCGGCTCTGCAGCCGCACCCGCGCGTCGTCGTTCATGCCGCCGTCCTCCGCGCACGCACGCGGGCACGCCACGCGCCCAGGAACGGCCACAGCGACCAGAACAGCATCGCCAGCACGCTCCAGCCGGCCACCGCTTCCACCGGCGCCAGCACCCGCAGGAACAGCGGCAACGACAGCAGCAGGCAGGCGATGCCCGGCCACCACGACCGCCGTACCGGCCACGGCCCGGCCGCGCGCAGCTGCTGCTGCGGCGAGGCCAGGTACGACAGCAGCGTGCCGGCCAGGCACGACAGCACGGCGGCGACGGCCAACCACGGGGTCATGCGATCACTCCACGGAAACGGGACGCGCGACGGAAATGCGGATGCGGATGCGGCATGGTCCGGCCCCGGTCAGAAGCGGTAGCGCACGGTGGCGGTGGCGCTGCGCGGCTCGCCGCGGAAGTTGCCCCAGCCGGTGGGGCCGACGGTCTGCCAGTAGTCCTTGTCGAACAGGTTGTCCACGTTCAACGCCAGGCTCCAGCACGCGTCGAAGCGGTAGCCGGCGCGCGCATGCCACAGCGCATAGGCCGGCTGCGCGATGCCGCCACTGGCCTCGGTCTCGGTCTGCCAGCTCGCGCCGAGGCCGAACGACCAGTCCGCCGCGGCCTGCGGCCGCCAGCTGGCCCACAGCCGCAGCATCTGCTTCGGCGCCCAGGTGTTGAACGGCTGGCCCTGCAGGTCCGCGTCGCGCGAATACTCCTGCTTGTTCCACGTATAGCCGGCACTGACGTCCACCCCTTCGGCGATGCGGCCGGCGAGCGTGGCCTCGAAGCCGCGGCTGCTCACCTCGCCCTGGGCGACGTAGCAGTTGTCGCCGTTGCAGGCGCCGGGCAGCTGCGAGGCGTCGAGCTGGGCGCGGTCCTTCTGGCGGATGTCGAACACGGCGAACGAGGCATTGAGCGCGCCGTCGAACCAGTCGCCCTTGACGCCGGCTTCCAGCGCATCGCCCTGCATCGGCGGTAGCTGGCCATCGGTGCCGCGCTCGCTCTGCACCTGGAAGACATCGGCGTAGCTGGCGTAGAGCGACCAGTGCGCGTCCAGCTCGTACACCAGCCCGGCATAGCCGCCGAGGTGGGTGTCGCCGTAGTCGGAGCTGACCCAGGCGACCGGCTCCAGCTCCAGCCCGTCATCGTTCCAGCGGCTGTAGCGCAGCCCCAACAACGCGGTCAGGCGCTGCGCCGGGCGCAGCCGCAGCACGCTGTACACGCCTTCCTGGGTGGTGGTGTAGCGGCCGCTCCAGTAGCTGTCCTGCAGCAGTTGGGTGGGGCGCGGCAATGCGTGGGGATCGAAGGCGTGCACGTCGGCGATGGCCCACGATTCGGCGAAATCCAGGCCGCTGGCGTCGGTGTTGCTGCGGTTCCAGTTGGCGCCGACGATCACGTCGTGCTGCCGGCCCCATGCCTGGAAGCCGCCCAGCACGGCCGCGTCCAGGCTCTGGTTGCCGTAGTCGCGGTATTGCAGTGTCGGGGTGATCGACCAGCCCGAGCCGTCGTCGGCGATCGCGCCCCAGCCGTTGCCGACCAGGTAGCGGCCGTTTTCCCTGGCGTACTGCGCCGACACCCGCAGGCGCCAGTTCTCGCCCAGCCCCTGGTCGAGCTCGGCGAACAGCTGGCGGCCCTGCGTGGTCACGTCCTGCCAGGCCGGCTCCAGCGCGGTGCGCGGCGACACGTCCAGCGCGCGGCCATCTTCGTGGCGCGGCAGCCCGCTCCAGACCGGCGTGGTCTGCAGCTTCTCGTAGCTGACGCCGACGCTGAAGCGGCCGTCGTCGGAAATGTCGGTTTCCAGCACGCCGTAGCCCAGCGTGTAGCGGTAGTCGGCGCCGCGCTGGAACAGGTCCTTGTCCTCGTGCTCGACCACCGCGCGGCCGCGCAGGCTGCCCTCGGCGTTCAACGGGCCGCCGACGTCGCCCAGCACGCGGTAGCGGTTCCACGAACCGGCGGAGAACTCGGCGTTGCCGGCCCATTCGGCAGTCGGGTGCTTGCGCACCAGGTTGACCACGCCGCCGGGGTCGCCGGCGCCGTTGAGCAGGCCGGCCGCGCCGCGCAGCACTTCCACGCGGTCGTACATCGCCAGCCGCGGCTTGGCGCGGCCGAGCGTGGCCGGCAGGCCGTCGAGCTGGTAGTTGGTGATCTCGAAGCCGCGCGCGATGTACTGGGTGTCGATGCTGTCGTACTGGCGCAGGGCCACGCCGGGGACGAACAGGATCGCCTCGTCCAGCCCGTCGGCGGCCAGGTCGTCCAGCAGCGCGCGGGTCAGCACGCTGACCGACTGCGGCGTCTCGCGCTGGCTCACCGGCAGCTTCAGGCCGACGTTGGTGACCGGCGCGGCATAGCCCTGCACGCGCACGCCGCGCACGTCCACCGCATCCAGGGTGCGGGTGCCATCGGCGTCGGCCGGCAGGGTTTCGGCGAAGGCGGCCGCGGGAAGGGAAACGACGATGGCCAGCGCCAGCAGGGCCGGCCGGGGGAATACGCGCATCTCAATAGTCCTTTGCAGAGGTGGGGGCGCTGGCGTCGGCTGGCGTCATGGGGGAAGCGGAAGGCGTGGCCGCGAACAGCGCCAGCAGGCCGTCGGCGAGGGTGCCGCGCCAGTGGTACCAGTCGTGGCCGCCGGAGAATTCGCGGTGCCGCACGTCGTAGCCCCTGGCGCGCAGCACGTCGCGCAGGTGGCGGTTGCTTTCGAGGATGCCGGCCTGGCCGCGCCCGGTTTCGAAGCGGCCGGCCTCCAGCCAGAAGCGGATAGGCTGGCGCGGAACTTCGGCGTAGCGCCGGGCCAGCCATTCGGGTTCTGCCGCGCCCGGCTGGCCCGGCGCCGCGTCCGGCGCCCACCAGAACGAACCGGACTGGCTGAGCACGTTGCCGAAATGCCGCGGGTATTGCAGCGCCATGCAGGCCGACGCCAGCCCGCCATAACTGGCCCCGGCCAGCGCGGTGCGCGACGCCGCCGGCAGCGTGCCGGCCCGGGCCTGCACCCACGGCAGCAGTTCCTGCGCGAGGAAGTCGCCGAACGCGGGGTTGCATGGCAGTTCGCGCGCGCGTGCATCCGCGTCCGGGTTGGAGACGAACACCGCCAGCACCGGCGGTAATGCACCTTCGCCAACGAGGTTGTCGAGGATGACCGGCGTGGGAATCGCGTTCTGGTAGGTGTAGCCGTCGAACACCACCAGCAGCAGGTTGCGCGCATCGCCGGCGCGGTAGCCGGGCGAGCGGTACAGGTGGATGTCGCGGGTGTTGCCCAATCGCGCACTGCCCAACCGATGCGCGCTGATCGTGCCGGCGGGGTGCGTGCCGGGCCGCACCGCGCGCTGCGGCGGTGCGCCGGGCAGTTCCAGGATGGATTCGCGGGCGAAATCATCCGGTGCGTCGGCAGGCCAGAAGCGCGGGTTCAGCGGGTCGCGCTGCACCGTGGCCAGCACCGCACGGCGCGCGGCGCGGCCCCCTTCGGGCAGCACCGGCACGTCCGGGGCGAGCTTGTAGGACATGCGGGTATCGGCCGGCACCTCGTAGGTGGCGAACCACACGTCGCTCCCGTCCAGCCGTTGCAGGTCCTCGATGTCGCCGCTGGGCGCGGCGAACAGGCGCACGTTGCGGCGCGCGCCGCGCCACAGGAAGGTGGCCAGGTGCACGCCATCGACGGTTTCGACCAGCGGTGCACCCTCGCGCGCGACCTGCGCCCAGAACGCCGCGGTATCGCCGCCACTGGCGAGGTGTTCGCCCAGTGCCTGCAGGCGCGGGCTGCGCGGTGGCGGCGGCGTGGTGGACGGTTGCTGCCCGGCCATCGGCAACACACGGGTGACGTGCAGTTCGTAGCGGGCCTTGGCATCGGCTGCACCCTGCAGGCGCAGCACATGGCGGCCATCGTGGCCGGCGACGAACATGAACTCGCCGGCCTGCCACGCATCGAGCAGGCGGCGCAGCGGCCGGCCATCGGCATCGTCCAGCCACAACGCCGGCGCGGCGGCGGCGCGCAGTTCGCCGACGACGTAATCGCCCGCGTGCAGGTCCAGCGCGTGGCGCGCACTCGCACCGGGCTTCAATACGCCCTGCATGGGGGGCATGGCGCTGCCCTCTTCCGCCGCCAATGCCTCGGCGAACGGCACTGCAGCAAGCAGGCAGGCCAGCACCAACCTCCACGGCAGCGCCTGCCCGAGGGAGACGGACGGAACGCGGGAACGGAACGCGGCGGCAGGGCGTCGTGGGGTCATGGTCGGCAGCGGGGGGAGGTCAGGGCGTGGCAACGGAGGCGCCGGACAGCGCCTCCAGCAGCAGCGGCAACGAGGCGCCCAGCGTCTGCCCGTGCGACAGGCCGGGCAGCGGCGTCCAGTGCACGGTCAGGCCACGGGCGCGCAGGCGGGCGGCCATGTCCTCCGTCGCCGTGGCCGGCAGGCTGGTGCGCGCACGTTGGAAGGCACTCGGCGGGGCCGGGGCGCGACCCGGCTCCGGCACGCGCGGCGAAGCCATTGCCGCATCGCCACCACCGGCCCACAGATACAGCACCGCGGCCGGGCCGGGAGCGGCGACGGCTTCGGCCTCCTCGCGCAGCAGTTGGCCATCGCCCCACCACAGCGACGGGTCGGCGGCGGCGTAGACGTTGAACGCATCCGGGCGCGTGAACAGCGCATGCAGCACGAACACGCCGCCGTAGGAGTGACCCCACAGCGCGCGCCGGCTGCTGTCGATCGGCACCATTGCCTCCACCTGCGGGACGATGGTGCGTTCGATCAGCGCAAGGAACGCATCGGCGCCGCCGGTGCGTCGCCCACCCAGCACGTCGCGTTGCGCTGCCTCATCGCCCGGGCGGCGCGGGGTGTAGTCGAACGCGCGTGCATCGCCGTCGATGCGCAGGCCGTTGTCATGGGCGATGAAGACGATCACCGGCGGCCGCGGCGCCGCTGCCAACCGCGTCAGCAACGCCGCATCGGTCGCCATCAACGCGGCATTGCCGTCGAGCAGGTAGGCCACCGGAAAGCCATCGGCCGGTGCCGGCCGCTCCGGCACCGCCACCCGCACGCGGTACGGGCGCAGGCCATCGGTCGAGGTGACGCGGGTTTCCTGCCAGCGCCAGCCCGGTACCTCGGCATCGGCCACGGTGGTGCCCACCGGGCGCGCGCGGCCCGGCTGCGCGGCCGCGGGCGTGGCCATTGCGGCCACGCCCAGCAGCAGCGCCAGGCCGGTGCAGGCAATGCGCATCACCAGCTGAAACGCGCGCTGGCGGTGATGGTGCGCCCCGTGCCGTAAAAGCACGAGGAGGTACCGCTGCAGGTGGACACGAAGGTCTTGCCCGCCACGTTGCTGACGTTGATGGCGAACTGCGTGGCCACCGCACCATGCTGGCCGGCGTCGTAGCGGATGGCCGCATCCCACAACGTGTAGGACGGGATGCGGTACAGGTTGGCGCTGTCACCGTAGCTCCGCCCGTTGTAGCGCACGCCGGCGGCCAGGCTCAGGCCGGACAGCGCCCCTTCCCGGAAGGTGTAGTCGCCCCAAAATGCCGCCGTCCAGTCCGGCACCATCGGCAACTGCTTGCCGGCATAGCCGTTGTTGCTGCGGATCATCTCCGAATCCATGCGGCTGGCCGCGCCGATCACGCTGAAGCCCTCCAGCGGGGTGACGCGTCCCTCCAGTTCGATGCCACGCACCCGACCCTCGCCGTCCTGCACCTGGCACTGGCTTGTCCCGGCCATGCCGCAACCGGTGACATGCAAGGGGTCGTTGGTAAGGATGTTCTGCTGCCGCAAATCGTAGGCGGACATGGTCAGCAGGCCATCGAATGCAGCCGGCTGGTACTTCACGCCGGCCTCCCACTGCTTGCCGGTGACCGGATCGAACGGGCTGCCGTCCCAGCTCATGTTGGCGTTGGAACCCGACGGCTGGAACGATTCGGAGTAGCTCAGGTACGGCGACAGGCCGTTATCGGCCACGTACAGCAGGCCGGCATTGCCGGTGAAGGCTTCATTCTCCACCCGCGTGGGTATCGTCGGGCCGGAAACGTCGGTCACCGCGTTGTAGCTGCGGGTAAACGTATCGTCATCGGTCCAGTCGTAGCGACCGCCGACGGTAAAGCGCCACTTGCCCAGTGCCAGTTGGTCCTGCAGATAGGCACCGGTCTGCTCGTTGACGCCGCCGGAGTAGCCGATGCCGGTGGTGACCGGAGCATAGGCACTGTAGACCGGGTTGAAGATGTCGATGCTGGCGGGGTTGAGCATTGCTCCACGCGCGCCCTCCCAGTCGGCTCTTTGCCAATCCACGCCCAGCAGAACCGTATGCTCAACCGCGCCGGTGGCGAATTTCCCGGTCAACCGGGTATCCACGGTCTTTCCCTTCGATTCGCCTTCGCCCCAGGTGGCGCGGCGATTCTGGGTGCGGCCATCGGCATTGAGGGGCCCACTGGTGACGACGGTCCGGAACACCGATTCCACATGGGTGTAGCGCGCGCTCTGGCTCAACGTCCAGTGGTCATTGAAGCCATGCTCGAACAACCAGCCGGCGGTCCAGATGTCGCGGTCGAAGGTGTTCCAGCCCGGCTCACCGATGAAGGTGGTGTTCTTCATCCGCCCGTATTGTGTTGGGAGCAGCGTGCCGTCCATCGGCAGGAACTGGTAGGTCGAGCCGCCATCGTCCTTCTGGTACAGGCCCAGCAGGGTCAGGCGGGTGCGCTCGGCCAGTTGCAGGGTGTAGCTGGGGGCGAGGAACCAGTGCTGCTGCTCGGTGTGGTCGATCTGGGTCTGGCCGTCGCGGTACAGGCCCACGAGGCGGAACAGGTGGTGGTCATCGGCGGTACCGGCACCGACGTCGAAAGCGGCGTTGTACTGGCCATTGCCGTCGATGCCCACGCGCACCACCTGCGCCTGCCCCGGCTCGGGCGTCTTGCTGACCTGGTTGACCATGCCGCCCGGAGCCACCTGACCGTACATCACCGCCGATGGCCCCTTCAGCACTTCCACCCGCTCAAGGTTCCAGCTGTCCACCATGCTGCGGTTCCACTGGCTGCCCTGCGGCGCGCGCATGCCGTCGATGGTGACGTTGTTGCTCCAGCTGCCGGCATCGTAGCCACGGATGCGGAAATCATCGACGCGGTTGTCGATGCCGCTGCTCTCCAGCGATACGCCGGCGACATAGCGCATGGCTTCGTTCAGGTTCTGCACGCCCCGCGCATCCAGCTCCTCGCGGGCGATGACCGACACCGACTTGGCGGTCTCGGCGATCGGCATGTCGGTCTTGGTGGCGCCGGAGGTGTGGGTGGTGACGCGGTAGGCGTTGACCTGCACCGTGTCCAGCGTCTGCGCGTCGGCCGCCGGTGCGGCTTCGGGCAACGCCGCGCCGGCGGCGAACGAGGACAGGGACAGGGCGACGGCCAGCGACAGCATGGCCGGCCGGAAAGCGGAAGTGGGGGGGAGCGAGCGCACGGAAGCCAACCTGATCGAAGGAGAAGTTGGCTGACTGCGGGCGCAGCGGCTGATGTCACGCATTGTATCAAATGCGAATCATTAACAATACTGCAACATCCTGACGCACCCCGTGCCTGCCGCGGCAGGCAGGTCCCCCGGCACGGCCTTCATCCCCCGTTGCCGTGTAAAATCCGCGGTTTTCCCCAGTCGGCACAATGGCGAAAGCTTCCCCACGGGCGCCCGTGCTGGGCCCGGCGTTCATTCGCCTGCTGGCCCGCTTCGGCGACGCAGACCTGCCCCGCACGCCGCCGGTGCTGACCGAGCGGCTGGCGCAGTGGTTCGACTGGAACCGCGCCATCACCTTGTCGCGCGCGCTGGACAACCGCCTGCCCGACGCCGGGGCCGGCGCGGATTTCGACGCCACCCACGACGCCGAATGCGCGCGGGTGCGCCACGGCCTGCTGGACGCCATCGACGCCGACATCGACCTGACCCCGCCCAGGCGCAAGGACGCCGGCGTAGCGGCCATCGACCCCGGCTTCCTGCCCTACCGCCAGCATTGCCTGGCCATGCAGCGCGCGATGCAGGCAGCCACCGGCCAGCTGCGCGGCCGCCTGCGCGACATGCTGGCCCGGCAATCGCCGGCCAAGGCGCGGCTGGCCGAGGTGGACGCAGTGATGGAGGCCACCCTCAGCCCGCGCGAGCAGGCGCTGCTGGCCATCGTCCCCGGCCTGCTCGGCCAGCATTTCCAGCGCCTGCGTGATGCCGGCGCACCCGATACATCCGCCGATGCCGACACATCGGATAACGACACTCCCGCGACTCCCGCCGGCCCGTGGCTGGCGCGCTTCCGCCAGGACATGCGCAGCGCGCTGCTGGCCGAACTGGAGATTCGCTTCCACCCTATCGACGGCCTGCTCGCAGCGCTGCGCACCCGGTAATTGCCCCATGTCCCGAAACCTCATCGCTTCCGTCGTGTTCCTTTCCGGCCTGCTGGCCGTGGGCTGGATCGGCATCGGCTACGCCGGCACCCACCCGCTGGCGGCAGTGGTCGCCACGGTCATCGCTGCCTGCTATCTCGTTGGCGCCTACGAACTACTGCGCTACCGGCAGGCCACCGCCACGCTGGCGCAGGCGCTGCCGTCCATCGACGAGGCCGCCGGCAACCTCGACGGCTGGCTGGCGCGCCTGCACCCGGGCCTGCGCAACGCCGTGCGCCTGCGCGTGCAGGGCGAGCGCATCGGCCTGCCGGCCCCCGCGTTGACGCCCTACCTCGTCGGCCTGTTGGTGCTGCTGGGCATGCTCGGCACCCTGCTCGGCATGATGGCGACGTTGCGCGGCACCGGCATGGCGCTGGAAAGCGCGACCGACCTGGACGCCATCCGCAGCTCGCTGGCCGCGCCGGTCAAGGGCCTGGGCTTCGCGTTCGGCACCTCGATTGCCGGTGTTGCGACGTCGGCGGCGCTGGGTTTGTTGTCGGCACTGCTGCGCCGCGAACGCGCGCAGGCGGTGCAGCAGCTGGATGCCGGCATCGCTGCGCATCTGCCGCAGCATTCGCGCGCCTTCCAGCACGGGCAGACCCTGCACCTGCTGCAACAGCAGAACGCGCTGATGCCGGTGCTGGTCGAACGCCTGCAAGCGCTGGCCGACACGCTGGAACGCCAGCAGCAAAGCAGCGGCGAACGCCTGCACGCCGAGCAACAGCAATTCCACCAGCGCAGCGAAGCGGCCTACACGCAACTGGCCGACACATTGCAACACGCCTTGCGCGAGGGCATCGCCCAGCAGGCCAACGCCGTCGGCGCGGCGCTGCAACCGGTGGTCGATACCACGATGAGCGGTCTGGCCGAACGCGCCAACGCGCTGCACGCCGCCATCGAAAACGCCGCACAGAAGCAGCTGGCCGGTCTCGACGCTGCCGTGCAGAACACCGCCAATGCCGCGCGCGAAAGCTGGAACGCCGCCATCGCCGAACAGCAACACGGCAACGCCGCGCTGACCGACGGCCTGCAACAGGCGCTGCACCAGTTCACCGGCACCTTCGAACAGCGCTCGGCGGCATTGCTCGATGGCATCGCCACGCGGCTGGAAGACAACACCGCGCGCACCGCCAGCGCCTGGAGTGACGCATTGGCGCAGCAGCACCAAGCGCACGACGCACTGGCACAGCGCCACGAACAGGCGCTGGCCGCCGCGTCGGCCACATTCGAGAGCCACGCCCGCGCACTGGTGGACGCCGTGCAGCACTCGCACGAACACCTGCAAACCACGCTGCAAGAACGCGACGCGCAGCGGCTGCAAGGCTGGTCGCAGGCGCTGGACGCCAGCATCGCCACGCTCGACCGCCAGCTGCAACGCAGCGGCGAGCAGGTCGCCCAGCGCCAGCAGCAGATCTGCGACACGCTGGCGCAGACCACGCAGGCGATCAACGAACAGGCGCAAACCCACGCCCGCGACACGCTGGCCGAAATCGCGCGGCTGGTCGCCACCGCATCGGAAGCGCCGCGCGCCGCTGCCGAAGTGGTCGCCGAACTGCGGGAAAAACTGTCCGACAGCATGGTGCGCGACACCGCCACGCTGGAGGAACGCAGCCGCCTGCTGGACACCGTGCAAACCCTGCTCGACGCGGTGAACCACGCTTCCAACGAGCAGCGCAGCGCCATCGACGCGCTGGTGTCCACCTCCGCCGAACTGCTGGAGCGCGTCGGCAGCCGCTTCACCGCGCAGGTCGAAAGCGAGGCCGGCAAGCTCGATGCCGCCGCCGCGCACGTCACCGGCAGCGCGGTGGAGGTGGCCAGCCTCGGTGAGGTGTTCGGCGGCGCGGTGCAGTCGTTCGGCGCATCCACCGCGGCGTTGAACGAACGCCTGCAGGCCATCGAGGCGGCGCTGGACAAATCGCTGGCGCGCAGCGACGAGCAGTTGGCCTACTACGTGGCGCAGGCGCGCGAGGTGATCGAGCTGAGCATGCTCTCGCAGAAGCAGATCATCGGCGAACTGCAGCAACTGGCCGGCACGCGCGACGGAGCCCCGGGCGCATGAGCGACGAGATCGAGTTCGACGCCGAGTCCAGCGCGACCACGTGGGCCGCGTTCGGCGACCTGATGTCGGTGCTGCTGGGCGCGTTCGTGCTGATCCTGGCCAGCGTCATCGGCATCCAGCTGCTGCTGCACAAGAAGCTGGATGAAGAAGTGCAGCAGCGGCAGGCCGAGGCGGCCAAGCTCAAGTCGCTGGAAGAAGCGCTGGCCGCGCCACTGGCCGCCGGCCGCGTCACCGTCATCGATGGCCGCATCGGCATCAGCGGCAGCGTGCTGTTCGCGCTCAACTCCGACCAGTTGCAGCCGGAAGGCCGCGAACTGCTGCAGAGCATCGCCGCCCCGCTGCGCGACTACCTGCGCGCGCGCGAGGAAATCCTGATGGTCAGCGGCTTCACCGACAACCAGCCGGTGCGCGCCAGCAATGCCCGCTTCGCCGACAACCTCGAACTGTCCGCCGCGCGCGCGCTCACCGTCACCCGCACCCTGATCGCCGACGGCGTGCCGTCGGCATCGGTGTTCGCCGCCGCGTTCGGCGCCGAGCAGCCGGTCAGCTCCAACGACGACGAAGCCGGCCGCGCGAAGAACCGCCGCGTCGAGATCGCGCCGATCCCGCGCCACGCCTCCGATGCCAAGGCCGATGCCCGCTGAAACCACCAGCATCCATGCCCGGCTCGATGCGTGGCGCGCGCAAGGCGCCGATCGCCTTGATCCACCGCGCTTTGCGCTGATGGACGCATTGGCGCGGCGCGCGATGCAGCATGACGGCCTGGTGCGGCAGCACCTGGATGCGCGATTGCAGGCGCTGGCCGATGCCTACGCCACCTTGCTGATCGCCGCGCCGGAAGCGACGTCTCCCCGTAGAGCGGACGCAAGTCCGCTCCGCTTCTTGCTGGAACAACTGGCGAATGCGCCGCGACTGGATGCACGACCGCAGTCCGCATCCACACCGCGACCCAGCGAATCCAGCGAACCAACGCCTGCCGCCGAGCCATCGGCCATGCCGTTGCTGGACGAGTTCCAGCAGCTGTGGAGCCGCATCCGCATCGACAGCCTGCTGCGGCAATGCCTGGACGGCCTGCCCGAAGACGCCGGCCCGCTGCATTCCACTGTGCTGACCTACCGCGCGATGGCGCTGATGCGCGAGGTCTGCCCCGATTACCTGCAGCACTTCGTCGCCTATGCCGACACGCTGACGTGGCTGGAGCAGCTGGGCGGCAGCCATGCCGACGACGTGGCCCCGGCCAGCCCGCGCAAGCCGGCCCGCCGCAGGAAGCCGGCAGCGTAGCCGCAGGCGGCGTCAGGCCGGACAACCCGGCCTGACCCGAGCCCCGAGGAAGCACCGGGCACCGCTGAAGCCCTAAGGCATGGGCATGGACAGCAACGACACACAGGAAAAATGGCAGGTGCAGCTGCGCAAGGGCGCGCTGGAGCTGGTGATTCTTGCCGCCCTGCGCGAACAACCGGTGTACGGCCTGGCCCTGCTGCGCCACCTGCAACGCTTCCCCACCACGGCCATCACCGAGGGCACCTTGTACCCGCTGCTGGACCGCCTCAAGCGTGAGGGGCTGGTGGATGCGCGGTGGGTGCAGGAAGGCGACAGCCGCCCGCGCAAGTACTACCAGCTCACCGATCAAGGCGAGCACAAGCTCACCGCCCTCGTGCAGGCCTGGCAACAGTCGGTGGCCGACATCAACGCCCTGCTGGCCGCCCCCGCCAGCGCCGCGCCCTCCACCCAAGGAAGCTGACATGACTTCGCGCGACCCCATTGGCACCTACATGCGCACGCTCGCCTCGCGGCTTGGCCAGTTGGACAAGGCCGACGCGGAGGAGGTGATGCGCGAAATCGAAGGCCACATCCGCGATGTCGTGGAGCAGGCCCAGGCGCGCGGCAAAACCACCGACATCCACGCCCTGCTGCAAGGCTTCGGCCCGCCCGAGGCGCTGGCCGCCCCGTACGTGGCCCACATCCGCACCGGCGCGCCGCCACCGGCCGGCTTCGGCGTGATCCAGCGCGTCCGGCAGACGGTCACGCGCGGCCTGTATTACTCGGGGCGCGCGTCCGGGTTCGGCGTCGCGCTGGGCTTGCTGCTGCTGGCGTTGGCCAAGCTGGTGCAGCCGTCGCAGGTGGGCGTGTGGTCCACCGCTGGCGGCAATTCCATCGCCATCGCCTGGTCCGGCTCGCCTTATCTGCAAGCGGAAGAATTACTGGGGTACTGGCTGGTGCCGGTGGCCCTGCTGGCCTCGGCGTGGTGCGCCGAGTTGACGCGCCGGGTGCTGCGGGCACTGCGGCGCGGGTTGTCCTGAGCCAACCCCGCTCCCGGGGCGGCAAGCCGTCCCTTCCTTCCATCCGGCGAACGCTGCATGGCGGCTTGCAGGGCGGCAAGGGTTCACTCGTCCCGAAATTGGAGAACCGTCCATAAAACCGCGTGGGCGTATGTCTGGCATTTCCTTGTCATGCTGGTGCTGCTGGCGGTGCTCGCCGCCGGCTTCGGCCTGTGCCACGGGGCCGACTTTTATTACGGGCAGAACGAGGCGGCCTACACACCGGGCGGCGAGGGCCCGCATGTGTTCCAGCAGGGCGATGCGTGGCTGGCGCAGACCATACGCGGCGACGGCAAGCAGGGCTTCCGGGTGGAAGAGCAGCGGCATGCGCTGGCCGGGCCGTTCCCGGTGCAGGTGCTGTTTCCGCTCGACCAGAGCACGTTCACCGTGCAGGCCACGCCGCGTTTCGTCACCCCGCCCACCCGCCACCAGGATGGCCGGGCTGTCCTGGCGCTGTCCGACATCGAGGGCAACTTCCAGGCCTTTCGCGATTTTCTGATCAACGCCAAGGTCATCGACACGGGCCTGAACTGGACGTTCGGCGACAAGCACCTGGTGCTGGTGGGCGATTTCGTCGACCGCGGTGCATCGGTGACGCAGGTGCTGTGGCTGATCCACAAGCTCGAACAGCAGGCCCTGCGCGCCGGCGGGCAGGTGCATTACCTGCTCGGCAACCATGAGATAAAGAGCCTGCAAGGCAACCTGCGCTCCAGCCACGAGAAGTACTTCAACGTCGCGGCCATCCTTGGCAGGCAACACGCCGAGTTGTTCGGGCCGGAGGCCTTCCTCGGGCGCTGGCTGGCCAGCAAGAACACCGCCGAGGTCATCAACGGCGTCCTGTTCGTGCATGGCGGGCTGCACCCGGCGCTGGCCGAAAAGCCGTGGTCGCTGGAAGACATCAACCGCATCGTGCGCGAGCGCTACCGGCAGGTGTGGTACCCGAAGCAGCAAGCGGACGAGGAGGATTTCCTGATCAACCCCAAGACCGGGCCGGCGTGGTATCGCGGCTATTTCAAGGACGACCTCGAACAGGCGCAGGTGGAAAAGACCCTGGCGCGGTTCGGTGCCCGCGCCGTCGTCGTCGGCCACCCGCTGCACTGGCGGGTGAAGCGCTTTCACGACGGCAAGGTTGTACGCCATCGACGTGAAACACCCGCTGGACCACCGCTCCACCCTGCCGACACGCAGTTCGCAGGGGCTGTGGCTGGAAGGCGGCAAGGCGTGGCGCGTGCGCGAGGACGGCAGCCGCGTGGCGCTGTAACCCCGGCGCGCCGTCGTGGCCGGGCGTCACAAACGCCGCTGGCACCCGTCTTCGCAGCAGCAACCCCGCCTGCCGACGACGGCTGCGGCCTTCACCCCGCCACCGAAGGAGTAACGCCGATGCGCCGCATCCTGCTCGCCGCCAGTCTTTGCCTGCTGGCCGCTTTCACAGGTATTCCCGCCCACGCCAGCGCTGCCGGCGCCACGCCCGCCAGTTGGGCCGGGCCGTGGCACGGCACGCTGGAGGCCGGCAAACGGCAGCTGCGGCTGCAATTGACCATCACCGAATCCGCCGATGGCGGTTTGAGTGGCCAGCTCGAAAGCCTGGACCAGGCACCCGGCCAGCCCATCGCGCTGACCACGCTGTCGGTGGCCGATGGCGAACCGCGCTTCGCCCTGCCGGCCCGCAACATCCAGTACGAAGGCCGCTGGGAGCCGGCGGCAAACCGTTTTTCGGGCGTGTTCCGGCAAGGTGGCAGCATGCCCTTGGTATTCACGCGCGGCCCCTTCGCCGTCGCACCGGTGGTGGCCGGGCTGGACGGCACGTGGGCAGGCACCACCCGCCGCAACGGCGCCGACATGACGATGCGGCTGCACGTGCGCACCGGCGCCGGCGGCACCACCGCCTCGTTCGATGCACCCGACATGCTGACCACAGGCATGCCGGTAACGGCGCTGGTGCGCAAAGGCAACCAGGTGCGCTTTTCCCTGCCGATGGCGGGCGTGAGTTTCAGCGGCCAGCTTGATGGCGAAACCCTCACCGGGCGGTGGAGCGATGGCTCGCGCAGCCACTTCCAGTTCATCGGCCACAGCGAGGGCGGCATGGTCGGCCCGCTCGCCACAGTGGACAACCCGCAGGTGGCGTGGATGGTGCTGCTGGCCGCACCCGGCGTGCCCATCGCACAGATGCTGGAGGCCCAGCGCAAGGCATTGGCCACCACGCAAGGCTTGAGCACGGCGGAGCTGGAAGCTTCCGAAGCCCTGCAAGCCGAGCTGATGCGCATTGCCGGCAGCGCGCTGGATACCGAATCCGCACGGCGGGCGCTGGATGCCGTGTTGGACGACGAACGCGCCAGCGCCGTGCGCCGGTCGCCGGCAGCGCGCGAGGCGGTGCAGCGGCAGGTACTGGACCCGTGGTTCCGCTGGTTCCTGCGCTACGACCCCACCCCTGCGCTGGCGCATTTCCGCAACCCCATACTGGCCTTGAACGGCGCGCTGGACCGGCAGGTAGTGCCGCAGCAGAACCTGGCCGGGATCCGCGCCGCCACCGCCGCCAACCGCGACGTCACCACCATCGAGCTGCCCGGCGTGAACCACCTGTTGCAGAACGCGCGCACCGGCGGGCTGGGCGAATACGCCACGCTGGAGGAAACCATCGCACCGGCAGCGCTGAACGCCATTGCAGACTGGATCACCCAGCACACGCACGCCAAGCCGCCCAGCGCACGATGAGCCTTGCCGGCAACACCACCGCACCCACCCGGGCGCGCGGCTGAAGTAGGCTGGCGCGCATGCCCACCCCACTCGACCTTGCCGCACTACGCCGCCATGCGGTGGCGCGCAGCCTGTTCCCGCCCACCACCTTGCTGGCCGCCGTCGAGCGGCTTGGCGGTTTCGTGCAGGCCGACCCACTGCGTGCGCCGGCCCGCGCGCAGGATTTGACCCTGCGCCACCGGGTCAAGAACTACCGCGCCGGCGACCTGGAACGCCGCTACCCGCAACTGCCGTTGCAGGAAGATTTCTTCATCAACTACGGCTTCCTCACCCCGGCGCTGCGCGCGTTGATGCACCCGCGCACTGCGCGCCGCGCGTGGGACAAGCCGCGCTGGAAGCTGGCCCATGCAGTGTTGGCCGAAGTCGAACGGCTCGGCGTGGCGCACCCGGCAACGGTCGATGCCGCGCTCGGCCACGGCCCGGTAAGGAACTGGTTTGGCGGCAACAGCCGCTTGTCCACCGAACTGCTGGATGGCTTGCACTACCGCAGCCATCTTGACGTGGTCCGCCGCGACAACGGTACCCGCGTTTATGCGCTGGCCGCGCCGTGGCAAGCCGCCGCCGACCCGCAGGCGGCGATGGATGCAATGGCCGATGCGCTGGTACGCAAATACGCACCGCTGCCTGCGGCGAGTTTGTCGCAACTGATCAACATGCTGGCCGGTGCTGCGCCACAGTGGGAAAGCTTGCGCAAGCCCACACTGGCGCGCGCCAAACAGCGGCTGGCCCATGCATGCATTGATGGCGTGGACTGGTACTGGCCCGGCGATGAAGCACCGACGCGCGGCTGGCGCAGCCCATCACAAGTGCGTTTGCTCGCCCCGTTCGACCCGGTGGTGTGGGACCGCCGCCGTTTCGAACTGCTGTGGGGCTGGGCCTACCGCTTCGAGGCCTACACGCCGGCGCACAAGCGCGTGCGTGGCCACTACGCGCTGCCGCTGCTGTGGCGCGATGAAGTGATTGGCTGGGGCAACCTGAAGGTCGTCGATGGGTGCTTGCAGCACGACCTCGGCTACGTGGCGGGCCGTGCACCGCGCGATGCCGGGTTCAAGCAGGCGCTGGACGACGAGCTGCAACGGCTGCACGACTTCTTGGGTCTGGGAACCTGAGCGGTTGCTCGTGGCGAAAATGCACCTCGTGCTCGTTCCGGTAATTCTCGACCAAACCGGAAGCGATACGAATCACGGCAGTTACAGCCGCATCGCGGCTTATTTGCGGAACCAGATCTTCAGCGTCACGTACAACGCATAGCCCAGGGCAAGCACCAACCACACCATGAAGAAGACGTTGGCCCAGTACGCACTTGTATTAGTGGCCAAGGTATAGACCTGCCCGGCGCAGCCCTTGCCGACGCATGGCACTTCGCCTCGCACCAATGCGCGCAGGACGGCGAACAGGCAATAGCCCGCCACGCCCGTCGTCATCAGGAAACCCACCGGCCCCACCAGCCCCTGGGTAGGTGCGCCGTTTTCGTCGAAGGGTTCTTTTCGGAGCTGCTGCTGTCCGAACCGGTACCAGGCGAATCCCAGCAGGAGCAGCAATGCGTAGTAGAGAAAGTCGCGCATGTAGTTGCGATACGAAACGGTGGCAGTAGCACCGGAGTATGGCGGCAAAGGCAGCCGCCGCACCTGCGACGGACTGCCCACTTGCAGCCATTGCTTCATCCGCGCCTGCGGCGATGCTGCCGCTCAGGCGGCGGTATCCACCAGCACCAGCTCGGCATCTTCCAGCGCGCGCACGCGGATGCTGTGCACATCGGTGATGGCCGCACCGTCGCGGGCGTCGAGCACCACGCCGTCCACTTCCACCTTGCCGCTGCTCGGCACCAGGTAGCCGTGGCGGGTGCTGTCGCCGAAGTGGTATTCGGCGCTCTCGCCGGCCTTCAGCGTCGCGCCCAGCACGCGGGCGTCGGCGCGGATCGGCAGTGCGTCGTCGTCGCCGGCCATGCCGCTGGCCAGGGTGACGAAGCGGCCGGAGCGCTCGCCCTTGGGGAAGGGCTTGGCGCCCCACGACGGCGCGCCGCCGCGCGCGTCCGGGATGATCCAGATCTGGAAGATGCGGGTCACGCCCGGCTCCAGGTTGTATTCGGCATGGCGGATGCCGCTGCCGGCGCTCATCACCTGCACGTCGCCGGCCTCGGTACGGCCCTTGTTGCCCTGGTCGTCCTGATGGCTGATGGCGCCTTCGCGCACGTAGGTGACGATCTCCATGTCCGCGTGCGGGTGCGGCGGGAAGCCGGTGCCGGGCTGGATGGTGTCGTCGTTCCATACCCGCAGCGCGCCCCAGTGCACGCGCGCCGGGTCGTGGTACTGGGCGAAGGAAAAGTGGTGCTTGGCATCCAGCCAACCGTGGTTGGCACCGCCAAGGCTGGCAAACGGGCGACGCTCGATCATGGCGTTCTCCTGCATGGGTGGTTGCGATGGGGCCAGTCTAGGCAGGCGCTACTATCGATGGAATGGAATTAATTGAAATCCATCATTTCCATTCATGCGATGATCTGCGGACCCACCAAGGCTGCCGCCATGAACCCGCTCCCCGATCTGGAAGCTTGGGCGATCTTCGCCAAGGTCGCCGAGGCCGGCTCCTTCGCCCGCGCCGCCGAAGCGCTGGGACTGTCGCAGGCCACCGTGTCCAAGGCCATCACCCGGCTGGAAACGCGCATCGGCACCACCCTGTTCCACCGCACCTCGCGGCGCATGTCGCTGACCGCCGCCGGCGAGGCGGCGCTGGAGCGCGCCACGCGCATCCTCGACGAGGGCGAGGCGGTGGAAGCCGAGGTGGTCGATCGCTCCACCACCCTGCGCGGGCGGGTGCGGATGGCCGCGCCGATGTCCTTCGGTGTGGCGCGGCTGGCGCCGCTGCTGCCGGACTTCATGCGCCAATACCCGGAGGTGGAACTGGACGTGCAGTTGGGCGACGCGCAGGTGGACCTGGTGGCCGAACGCTTCGACCTGGCGCTGCGCATCGCCACGCTGGCCGATTCCAGCCTGCGCGCACGGCGGCTGTGCCAGGTGCGCATCCTGCTGGTCGGCGCACCGGCCTATTTCGCCGAGCACGGCAGGCCGAAGCATCCGCGCGACCTCGCCCGTCACCGCGGTTTCCACTACAGCCTCGCCCGCGGCGGCAACGGCTGGCGCTTCCGCCACCGCCGCCACGGCGAGTTCGCGCAGACCGTGCCGCACGCATTGCAGGCCAACAACGCCGAGGTGTTCGCCGCCGCCCTGCGCAACGGCCTCGGGCTGGCGCTGCAACCGGAGTTCCTGGTCTGGGAAGACCTGCGCGACGGCAGGCTGGAAACGGCGATGGACGACTGGCAGGTGGAACCGATCGCCCTGCACATCGTCACCCCGCCCGGCCTGCGCCGTCCGGCGCGGGTGCAGCGGCTGATCGACTATCTTGCCGAGCGCCTGCAGCGCGAGCCGTGGGCGACGGGCGGCGACAGCCGGAATGATTGAAGTTTGACCGTACCCACCGCAGGTGATATCTGCTTGGCCTCGGCCGCCATCGACCCAAGGAGGGATCCCAATGGCTGAAGCACCTGCAACGCGCTTTCCCGATGACCCGCTGCATCCGGATCACGCGATGTACCAACGCATCCTGGATGGCGTACGGGAACTGCAGCGCTGGAGCCCGGAACATGGCGCCAACCTCGCAGCCGCGCTGTATGCGGACATCCGCAACCGCCAGCCACATATCGACGCCCGGGACATCGACCGGATAATTGCCGGTGACCCGGCTGCCCCGCAGCCCTCGCTGTTCGCCTTGCCGCGAGAGGGATACCACAGCCACAGCGCCGATCCGGCGGCATTCCGCTTCCGTACTTCATTGGAAAGCGCCAATCGTCCGGCCCGGCAATCGCTGTCGGCCTACGGACTGAAAACCAGTGTTGGGCAGGACGGCTTCCTGACGGATCCGGGCATCCTCCACACCCCCGTCCCGCAGATCCAGCATGGCGCGATGTCCCGGCCAAACGGCATCGTCCTGCACCGCACCGAATCCGGCAGCGCCGCCAGCACCTTGAACGCATGGCGCACCGGTCCTGGCGGCACCGGTGCGCATTTCCTGATCGACAAGGACGGCACCATCCACCAGACCATCCGCGTGGACCGACAGGCCTGGCATGTGGGAGCCATCCGTTCACGAGGAGAAGTGGAGGGCACCCTCGTCCCCGGGGACCAAGGCGAGCTTGAACACGCACGTGCCGGCCAGGCGGAATGGCGAGCCGGAGCGGTCAAGGCCGTCAGCCGCGTGGAAACGACCCGTCCCTATCCCGAGCGCTACCCCACCAATGGCGACAGCCTCGGCATCGAGGTCGTCGCCCGTTACGTCCCGGCCACGCGGACCTGGGAAGCCCCGACGCCTGAGCAGACCGCTTCGATCCAACAACTGGTAGGCATCCTGCAACGCAACTTCGGACTGACTGACCATGACGTTTATCACCACGATGCCATCTCGCGCAAAACGCCCGGCGAGGGTGCTGACCTGTATGCGCCGGCCCTGCCTCCTGCTCCTGCTCCCGATACTCCCGGCATGCCAGCAGCCGGCCCGCATCGATGACATCCCTGCACCCGTCAACGTCATCGAAGTCTCGACATCGGTCTATCAACCCGCGCCCGGTACCCCGTACATGGCCAGCGAAGAGGCGGCCTGCCGGACATGGTCGCTGGACAAGCAGCAGGTAGCCTCGCTGTTCCAGCTGAGTACGAGGCTGCGCGAAGGACAGCTGCATGACTACGACTGGCTGCCATGTTCAATCAAGGGGCAAGCTCAGGCCGAGGGAAAGGTGTGGGAGTTCGAGATCAATGCCGCCGCCACCAGCATCTGGCGCAGTGGCGATGAAACACGCCTGATGGGTTGTGCGCAGGCTGCATGCGCGCCACTGGTGATCCTGATGATGCCGGGACGACAAGGCGACTGACCGTGGGCGGCGGCAGCCGGCATCACGGACTGAACATTCATCGCCGCAAGCCTGCGCCGATGCCTTTCGGCAGGGCTCCTACAGGCCACCGCTGACGTTGACGATGCTCCCGGTGACGTACGAGGCATCGGCGGACAGCAGCCATGCCACCGCGCCGGCGATCTCCTCCGGTTGCCCGGGGCGCTTCAGCGGGATCCGCTCGGCCACCCGCCACGCGCGATCCGGCTGCCCGGCCTTGGCGTGGATGGTGGTGTCGATGGTGCCGGGCGAGACGGCGTTGACGTGGATGTTCGCGGGCGCAAGTTCCCTGGCCAACCCGATGGTGAGGGTTTCCAGCGCGGCCTTGGTGGCGGCGTAGGCGACATATTCGCCGGGGGAGCCGGTCCGCGCGGCGACGGAGGAAAGGTTGACGATGGTCGAGCGCGCCGCGCGGCCCGCCCAGCGTCTCGCCGCCTCCCGGCACAGCCGCACCGGGGCGAGCAGGTTGACCGCGACGACCCGTTGCAGGTCGTCGTCGGCAAGTTCGTGGATCGGCCCGATCCGACCGGTCACGCCGTCGTTGTTGACCAGCGCGACGACGTCGCCGAGTTCCTCGGCGGCGGCGAAGATCCGCGCCGGGGCATCATCGGCGGTCACGTCGAGCTTCAATCCCCGGCAAGGCTGGGCGGGCCGGTGCAGCTCCGCTTCCAGCACGTTCGCATCGTCGTCGGAAGCCGAATGCGTGAACAGGATGCCGTGGCCATCCCGGTGCAGCCGCTCGACGATGCTGCGGCCGATGCCGCGGGTGCCGCCGGTGACGATTACGATGGGAGCGGGGGATGCTGCGTTCATGGCGGTGTCCCGGTTGGAGGCGGATTGCTGGCCAGGCGCTGCGCGAGGCCGGACAGGCGGCTGGCGTGGCGCGACAGCGCGGCCTCTATCACCCCGGCATCGCCGGCAAGATGCAGTGCATGGCGGGCGCGGGTGATGCCGGTGTAGAGCAGTTCGCGGCTGAGCACGCGGTTGTCGCGCGGTGGCAGTTGCAGCCATACCTCGTCGAACTCGGAGCCTTGCGCCTTGTGCACGGTCATCGCGAAGGCGCTTTCGTGCGCGGGCAGGGCGGCCGGGTGGAACGGGCGCGGGTGGTCGGGGTCGTCGCCGGGGAACCAGGCGGTGGTGGTGTGGGCGGTTCCATCGCTTAGACAAATGCCGACGTCGCCATTGAACAGGCGGTGGCGGTAGCTGTTTTCGGTGACCAGCAACAGGCGGCCGTGGAAGTGCGCC
Source organism: Stenotrophomonas daejeonensis (assembly GCF_001431505.1). Lineage (GTDB taxonomy): Bacteria > Pseudomonadota > Gammaproteobacteria > Xanthomonadales > Xanthomonadaceae > Stenotrophomonas > Stenotrophomonas daejeonensis. The sequence continues at coordinate 21,302 of NZ_LDJP01000034.1, read as the reverse complement.
GGCGCGCCGCCGCGCGGGGTGATGCCGCCGAGCAGTTCCTCGATGCGGGCGTTGAGGCCGCGCGCGCCCTGCGGGCCTTCGCGCACGGCGGTGAGCAGGCGCAGGCGACTTGCCAGTGCGAGCGCCTGCGCCGGGGTCTGCGTGGCGGCCAGTGCGTCCCAGTAGCGTTGCAGCGGTTCGCGCCAGGCTTGCAATGGATCGCCTTCGTTCTCGTGGAACTGCACGCCGGGAAGTTCGCCGCCGCGCAGCAGCGACAGCGCGCGCGCGGCGTCGCCTTCGCGCATCGCCGCGGCCAGTGGCGCCAGTTGCAGGGCGTCGCTCTGGCGGTAGCCACGGTGCAGGTGCACGCGGGTGCCGGCGAAGACGGTGGCGGGTGCGGCGGTGGCCGGCAGCTTGCCGAGCAGGGGTTGCAGGGCCTGGGTGTCGGCCGCGGCGATGTGGGTGCCATCACCGGCGGCACGCAGGATCGCGCCAAGCACGTCGCCGGCTTCCACCGAGGGCAGCTGGTCGGGATCGCCCAGCAGCACCAGCCGGGTGCCGCTGGCGACGGCCTCGACCAGCTTGGCCATCAGCGGCAGGTCGATCATCGAGGCTTCATCGACCACCACCACGTCGAATGGCAGCGGGTTGTCGGCATGGTGGCGGAAGCGCGGCGAATCCGGGATCACGCCGAGCAGGCGATGCAGGGTGGTGCCGGTAGTGGGTAGTTGCGCGCACAGTGCGGGGTCCACGCCCAGTTGCGGCAGTTGCTGCGCGGCGTTGCGCAGGCTTTCGGCCATGCGTTCGGCGGCACGGCCGGTGGGTGCGGCCAGCGCCACGCGCGGTGGCGGGTGGCCGGCGTTGTTTGCCTGTGCGGCGAGCAGCACCAGCAGGCGGGCGATGGTGGTGGTCTTGCCGGTGCCGGGGCCGCCGGTGACCAGCAGCAGGGCATGGCGCAGCGCGAGGGCGGCGGCGCGGGCCTGCGGGTCCGCGTTGCCGCCCGGTTCGCCCGTCCCGTCGAAAGGCGCCTGCGCGAACAGGTCGCTCTGCATGGAAGGTGCGTGCGGTGCGGCCAGTGCATTGCCGGGAAACAACTGCGCGAACAATGGCGCCAATGTGGCCGGCTCGCCGCTTTCCACCGGGGCCTGGCCGATGCGTTGCAGGCCCCGGGCGAGGCGGCGTTCGTATTCGCGGTAGCGGCGCAGGTAGAGCAGGCCGTGTTCCCATGCCAGCGGGGCTTGTTCGGCCTCGGCGCTGTCTTCGTCCGGGGTGGCGACCCAGCGTGAGGTCTGCAGTCGTGCAATCCACTCCCGTGGCTCGGGCCACGGCAGATCGGTTTCGATCAGGCGTGCGGGTTGGGTAGGGTCGAAGCCGGCGTGGCCCTGGGCGACGGCCAGCGAGGCCAGGGCGGCGGCGGCCAGCACTTCGTCCGGGGTGGTTGGGTCCAGGCGGCGCAGGCTTTGCGCGAGGGCGTGGTCGAGCGGGCGAAGAACTTGAGTTTTGGTGAGGGCGGTCAGCAAATTCATGGTTCTGTTCCCACTGACTCCGTTTGCCCCTCACCCCAACCCCTCTCCCGGAGGGAGAGGGGCTTTGAAGGCTTGCCGCCTGCGAACAGTTCGTCCACGGCCTGCACCAGCTCCGGGGTGAAGCGGTGGGCATGCAGGCCGGGCGATGGGCTGCGGGTGGCGTCCAGGCCACGGCAGAACAGGTAGCGGATGCCGCCGAAGTTGCGGGCGTAGTCGTAGCCGTCGCCGAGGCGGAAGCGCAGCCAGCGGTGCAGGGCCACGGTGTAGATCAGCGCCTGCAGGTCGTATTCGCTGTGGCGCATGGCCGCTTCCAGTTGCGCCGGGGCGTAGCCGGGCAGGCGGTTGGATTTGTAGTCGAGCACGTACCAGCGGCCGTCCCGCACGTAGGTGAGGTCGATCTTGCCGGTCATCAGCCCTTCCAGCCGCTGCCGTGTGCCGAAGCCGTGGCGGTGGCCGGCAACGCCGTGTTCGTGCAGCACGCGCAGCAGCGCCGGCACCGCGGTGGGCTGCATGGCGAAGTGGAATTCGATTTCGGCGCGGCGCTCGCCTTCGTCCAGCGCATGCAGTGCGCCGCCCTCGGGCAGGGCCACGGTCAGGGTCTGGCCGACCAGTGCGGTGAGCAGGGCCACGCCATCGGCGATGTCGGTTTCGGCGTAGCTTTCCTTGCGCAAGGCCGCGGCGATGATGTCGCCCTGCCCTTGCGGCGCAGCGTCGCCCGGCTGCCAGCCGGACCAGGCGGCGAAGTCGGTGTTTTCCAGCGCGGCATGCAGCACGTTGCCGAAACGGCTGCCGGCAAAGCGCGGGTCGAAGGTGTCCGGCTGCGCGGCGGCATCGGTTTCGACTTCGGGTTGTGCCGGCTCGTCGGTGGCGCCGCCGCTGTCCTCGGTGGCGGCGGCGGCGGTGTCGTGGCCGGCTTCGGCGTGGGCGAGCTGGGTGAAGCTGTAGACCCACCAGTCGTGCGACAGCGCGCGCTGCACGTTGCGCACCGGTGGCAAGGCTTGTTCGCGTTCGGGCGGCAGCCGTGCCGGCAGGGTTTCGATGCTGCCTTCGACGATGCGGATGTCCGGGTGCGCGGCCAGTGCGTCCATGTCGCCCAGCATCGGCCCCAGCCGCGAGGCGGGCAGGCCGGCCACTGCGCCGGCGGCCATCCACAGCGCGTGTTCGGCGCGGGTCAGGCCGACGTAGAGCAGGCGCGCGGTTTCGGCGGCCTCCTCGGCATTGGCCTGCGCGGTGGCGGCCTTCCAGCTTTCGGCGTCCTTGTCGATCTTCCAGTGCAGCACGCGCCGGTCGCCATCGTGCACGGTCTTGTGCGCATCGGTGTCCGGGGCCTTGCCGTCGATGCCGACGAACGGCAGATAGACCAGCGGGTATTCCAGCCCCTTGCTCTTGTGCAGGGTGATGACCTGCACCCGGCGCGCGTCCGATTCCAGCCGCAGCAGTTGGGTGTCGTCGCCCGCATCGGCGTGGGCGATGCGCGCCTGCAGCCAGTCGAGCAGGCCATGCAGGCCGATGCTGCGGTGGCCGGCTTCCTGCAGCAGTTCGCCCAGTTGCAGGTAGTTGCTCAGGCGGCGCTCGCCGTCCGTCAGTGCCAGCAGGCGCGGCGCCTGTTCGGCGCACAGTTCGGACAGCATCGCCAGCACGCCGCCGCGCTGCCAGCGCTCGCGCCATTGCAGCAGGCGTTCCTGGTGCCGGCGCTGGCACTCGCCCTCGTGTTCCAGCGCGGCGATGGCGGCGGCGCTTTCGCCCAGCAGCACGGTGGCCAGCGCGGTGCGCAGGCGGCCTTCGTCGGCTGGTTGCAGCAGGGCCAGCAGCAGCAGGCGCAGTTCGTGCGCCTCGGTGGTGGCGAACAGGCTGTGTTTGCCGGCGGCGACCGCCGGGATGCCCACCGCCGCCAGCGCCTGCTGGATGCGCGCGGCCTCCTTGTGCGAGCGCACCAGCACGGCGATGTCGCCCGGCTGCACCGGCTTGCCGCCGATCAGCGCCTTGCCCTCGCGCGCGGCGGACAGCACGCGGTGGATGTCGGCCACGCAGGCCAGGGTGGCGGCGTCGCGCGAGTCGTCGGCCTTGAGCGGCTTGCCTTCGGCATCGGCGGCGATGAGATGCAGGGTCAGCGCCGGGGCCGGGGCGCCGTCGAGCAGGTAATCGGCATCGTTGCGCTTGCTGCCCGGCTCCACTTTCCCGAAGCGGATGCGTGGGTCGAGGAAGGCCTGTTCGCCGGCGTTGGCATACAGCGCGTCGATGGCGCGCAGCACCGCCGGGCGCGAGCGGAAGTTGTGGGCCAGCCTCGGCGCCTCCTCGGCCAGTGCGCGGGCGTGCAGGTAGGTGTGCACGTCGCCGCCGCGGAAGCCATAGATGGCCTGCTTGGGGTCGCCGATCAGGAACAGCGCGGCGGCCTCGGCCGGTTCGGCGAACACGCGGCGGAAGATATCCCATTGCCGTGGGTCGGTGTCCTGGAACTCGTCCACCAGCGCGAAGCGGTATTGCGCGCGCAGCCGCGCGGCCAGTTCGGTACCGCCCGCGCCGGCCAGCGCGGCGTGCACGCCGTCGATCAGGTCGTCGTAGGTCTGCACGCGGTATTGCTGCTTGTGGTGGGCCAGGCGCTGGCGGGCCTCAAAGCGCAGGTGGTGTAGCAGTTCCACTCGCTTTTGCTTCAGCCACTGCTGCCGGAAGTCGTCGGCATCGAACCATGCTTGCAAGGCGTCGAACAGCGGCGAGGCCGGTGCCTGCTGGCCTTCCTTGCAGAAACCCTGCAACTGGTCGGGTGCCAGTTTGTCGATGTGCAGGGTTTTTTCCTTGCCGTTGACCTTGATCTTGCCGCGCGGCCATTCGCCCGATTCGCCACCGTTGATCAACTCCGCAAACGCCTGCTCGAAGCTGGGCTGTTTGGCGCGGCGACCATCGAACACTTTCTTTTGGAAGGCGTCGGCGATGGCTTGGCGCGCGTCGGGCAGGTGTTGTTCGATGGCTTGGCGCAGTGCCTGCGCGGCGGCATCGCGCAGCGGGCGCGGGTCGTCCGGCAAGCCGACCGGCATTTCCGGCAGCAGCGGCAGGTCGGCAAGCAGCGCCGGCAGGTCGGCGGCCAATGCTTCCGGGTTCTTCCACAGCCCCAGCAGGGCATCCAGCGCCTCACCGCGCGCGGCATGCAGGCGCCACAGGTCGGCGGCCAGTTCGGCATGCAGCGGACGGGTATTGGTGAGCAGTTCCGGCGTGGCGAAGCCGTGGCCGCTTTCCAGCGCGTGCTCGCCCAGCACGCGGGTGCAGAAGCCGTGGATGGTGAAGATGACCGCCAGGTCGGTCTCCTCGGCGGCGATGCGCAGGCGCCGGGCCAGTTGCGCGGTGCTTTCCCCGCCCTGCGCCAGGTGGCGTTGCAGGATGGCGCGGGTCAGCACGGTTTCCGCATCGCCGCCTTCGGCCGGCTCGGCTTCGGCCAGCCGCGCGGCCAGGTCCAGCCGCTCGCGGATGCGCTTGCGAAGTTCCTGGGTGGCCGCGTCGGTGAAGGTGACGGCCAAAATCTGGCCCATGCGCAGACCCTGTTCGACCACCAGCCGGGTGAACAGCGTGGCCAGGGTGAAGGTCTTGCCGGTGCCGGCGCTGGCCTCGATCAGGCGCAGGCCGGACAGCGGCAGGTCGAGATAGGGGTCTTGCGGCGGCTGGGCGGCGTTCATGCCTCGTCCTCCATGCCTGACTCCATTTCGGGCAGCACCCGGCCTTCGCGCAGCGCGGTGAATACCAACAGGCTGTTGTGGATAAATCTGTTGGCAGTTGTGCTTGATGCGAACGGGTCGGCCCCGCGCAGGGCCAGTTGCAGGGCTTCGCCGCTGCGCTCGCCCCAACTGTGGTCGCCGCCGTTCCACTTGTCGCGGCCGGCTTTTTCGCGCTTGTCGGCCTCGGCGTTGTAGATCGCCCAGCCGCTGTAGGGGGCGAACGGCAGCGGTGCCTGCAATCCCTGCAAACGCAGGTGCAGCAAGGCTTTCAAGGCATTCTTCGCCTGTTCGGCGGGCAGTGCCGGCAGCGGGTGCGGGCCGTGGTTGCCCTGGCCGTCGTCGAAGAACTGCAGCAGCGGCAGCGCGGTGCCGGCGGCGTTGGCCAGCAGCCAGTCCAGCCCGCTGCGCAGCACCCAGGCCACGCCGGGTGCGCCGGCCTGCAGCCGCGGCAGGCCCTGTGGATGGATTTGCGCGATGCGCCCGTGCACGGTGGTGCCGTCGATCTCCACCTCGTGGCGCTGGCTGTGCAGCGCGGTGCCGTCGTACCAGCGCGCGTAGCCCTGCGCGCAGGGGCGGATCTGCCCGAGCAGGCGCTCGAACTGTTGCCGCCCGAGCGCACCGGAGGGCAGCAGCGCGCGGGCGCGCAGACGTTCGTACAGACCGGCTTCGTCGCCGTGCAGCAGCGCGGCGAGCAGGTGTTGCTGCAGCGAGGAATGCGCGCGGCCCTTTTCCGGCAGCACCAGCGGTTCGATGTCGTCGCTGGCGTCGATCTCGCCAGCCAGGCGCAGGCCGAGGCGGTGTTCGAGGAACTGCCCGGCGGGGTCGATGAGGAAGCGGCGCAGGGCATCCAGCGACAGGTGGGTTTCCCGGAGGGCATCGGGCGGCGGCGCGGCCAGTTCGCCTTCGATCCACGCCGGCAGCCGCTGGCGCTGGCCGCCGACCGCGCCGGCGGCCGGGTGCCATTGCCGCTGGTAGCTGAAGCGGCGCGGTTCGCCGTCGCCACCGAACGCGGCCGGGGCGAACGGCTGCAACGGGTGCCTGACCACCATCGCCCGGCGCGCGGCGGCGGGATCGTCATGGCAGGCGGCGGCCGCGTCGAGCAGTTCGCTGACCAGTACCGAGGGCTCGCGCGCGCTGCCGTCGCGGGCGTCGGCGCCGAGGTAGCTCAGGTAGAACACGTCCTGCGCCGAGGCCAGCAGTTGCAGGAACAGGAAGCGGTCGTCCTCGCGGGTGGAGCGGTCGCCCGGCTTGCGTTTGCCGCTGGCGATTTCCGCGGTGAGCCTGCTCAGGCCGGCGGCCGGATCGCGGCGTGGGAAATCGCCGTCGTTCAGGCCGAGCACGCAGATCACCCGGAACGGCAGCAGCCGCATCGGCACCATGCGGCCGAAGCTGACGCCGCCAGTGAGCAGCGGCGCGCGGGTGTCGGCCTCGGACAGCACCGTGGCGAAGTGCGCGCGCACCACCTCGGCCGGCACCGGGGTGTCGAAGCCGGCCTTTCCGGCCTCTTCGGCGAAGTCGTTGACCAGCTTGCGCAGGCGCTCCAGCGCACGCGCGGTGGCCGGGTCGGCCGGAGTTTCCGGCAGCAGCGCCTTCAACAGTGCAAGCAGGCGTTCGCGCCATTGCGCCGGGGGCAGCGCCTCGGCCAGCAACTGCTGGTGGCGGGCGAGCACGCGCAACAGGCGGATCAGCGCGTCGAGCGCGGCCAGCGCGCTGCCTTCCAGCTCCGGCCACGGCGCCACACCGCACAGGTCGCCGTCGCTGCCGCTGGCGTGGCCGAGCAGCAGCCGGTCCAATGCGAACTGCCAGGTACAGGCGTCGTCGGCCGGCGCCTGATGCTGGCCGCGATGCGCGGCATCCAGCCCCCAGCGCGCGCCGGCGGCCTGCAGCCAGCCGTGCAGGCGCTCGAACGCGGCCGCGTCCAGGCCGGCGGTGGCGGCCAGCGGCGGGCTGGCGAGCAGGTCGAGGATTTCGTTGAGGCCGAAGCGCGACACCGGCAGCCCCAGCAGTTGCAGGAACACCTCGGCCAGCGGCTCGCCCTGCAACGGGCTGGCGTCGGCCAGCGCCCACGGGATCTGGCCCTGGCCGGCGCCGCGGCCGCCGAACACCGCCTCCAGGTACGGCACGTAGGGGTCGATGTCCGGCGCCAGCACCGCGATCTCGCGCGGTTGCAACGGCGGGTCGAAGCGCTCGTCGTCAAGCAGCGCGCGCAGCTGGTCGTGCAGCACCTGCATCTCGCGCAGGCGGGTATGGCAGGCGTGCACCTGCACGCTGGGGTCGTCCGGCCGCAGTACTGGACGCAGCGGCAGCGAAGGCCGGGCGCGGCGATGGAACAGGTCGGCCTGCAGCCGGTGCAGCAGACTGTCGCGCAGGCCGCCTTCGTCCAGCGTCCTGCCGGTGCGCTGCTCGGGGTCGGCATAGGCGGCGATCTCGCCGCTCGGGTGCACCACCTCGTAGCTGCCCAGTACTGCCATGAAGTCACGCCCGGCCGCGCCCCACGCCTGCAGCAGCGGGTTTTCGCCGGCGGCTTCGCCGAACGGATCGTCGCTGCCGCCGCGCAGCTTCTCGGCCAGCGTCTGCAGATCGCCCCAGTACGCGCGGGTCGGCGTGGGCAGGTAGAAATGCAGCGTGCCGACGCGGGCCTGGGTGGCGATGACGCGCAGCACGTCCGGCGAGACGTTGAGCGTGGCGAAGGCGAACAGCCGCGATGGCAAACCCTGTGGCAATGGCCGGTCGGCACCCTCGAAGCGGGCGAGGTAGTCGTTGATGCGGCGCGCGCGATGCTGGCGGCCAGCGGCGATGCGGCGCCAGAGGATGGCCTGCGGGTCGTCGGCATCGGCGCCGGCCTCCCAGCGCAGCAGCCAGTCGCGGCGCCATGCCTGGTACTTCTCGAACGCGCCGCCCAGCTCGGCGGCCAGCGACCACGGCCGCAACGGATCGTCGCGATCGAGCCAGGCATGCAGCCCGGCCATCGCCGGCTGCCGCATCAGGGTTTCGTCGGTCAGCGCCGCATACAGGCGCCAATGCAGGCCGGCCGCGCCGAGGTCGTCGTGCTCGCCGGGAACATTGGCTTCGGGCACGTTTTCTTTCAGCGCGCGGGCAACGAACTCGCCGGGCGTCAGGAATTCCAGGTTGGCGGCGATGCCGTATTCGGCCGCCAGCGTCGATTGCAGCCAGCGCCGCATCGCCACCTGCGGGATCAGCACCGTGTCGGCGGCCAGCAGCGGCTGCCCCGGCGCTGGTTCGCGCAGTTCGCGGGCCAGCAGCGAGGCCAGCACGTCCAGTGCGTTGGAGTGGTAGAGGCGGAAATCCGGGGTGGCGTCGGGCATGGGGGAATTGTGCCGGAGCGGGATCGCAATGGCCGCGACGGGTGCGCTCCCCCCCGTGGGCGGAAGCGCATGCAGGCCACTGATTCCCTGCCTTTCGCGGGGTCCGGAAGATGCGCTGTTCCGCCAGCGGCACTGACGGCGGGCCGCGATGCGGCGACAATACTGCACGGTCCGGTTTTATTTTGTTCAGGCCGACTCGATAATCCTGCCACGTTAGCTTTCCGTAAAAGGCCGCTATGTCCCCTCCCCGGACGCCCCTGGTGCAGTTGTCCGACGTGCGCATCGACCGCGGCGGGCGCACGATCCTGCGCGACGTTTCGCTGGAGGTGCCGCGCGGCAGCATCACCGCCGTGCTCGGTCCTTCGGGCAGCGGCAAGTCCACGCTGCTGGCGGCGCTGACCGGCGAACTGCGGCCGGTGGCCGGCCACGTGCGCCTGTTCGGCGAGGACATCCCGCATGGCAGCCGCGCGCTGCTGGAGATGCGCAAGAACGTCGGCGTGCTGCTGCAGGGCAACGGCCTGCTGACCGACCTCACCGTGGCCGAGAACGTCGCCCTGCCGCTGCGCACCCATACCCGCCTGCCCGAGCCGGTGCTGCAGCGGCTGGTGCGGATGAAGCTGCACGCAGTGGGCCTGCTGGCCGCCGCCGAGGCGTGGCCGCGCGAACTGTCCGGCGGCATGGCGCGGCGCGTGGCGCTGGCCCGCGCGCTGGCGCTGGACCCACCGCTGATGATCTACGACGAGCCGCTGACCGGGCTCGACCCGATCGCCTCCGGCGTCATCATGAGCCTGATCCAGCGCCTGAACGACAGCCTCGGCCTGACCAGCATCATCGTCAGCCACCACGTCCACGAAACCCTGCCGATCTGCGACCAGGCGGTGGTCATCGCCAATGCCGGCATCGTCTTCTCCGGCACACCGGACGACCTGCAGGCCAGCACCGACCCGCTGCTGCGGCAGTTCCTGCACGGCCAGCCCGACGGCCCGATCCCGTTCGACGCTGCCCCACGCGCGAGGGTCGCCTGATGCCGTTCACCGCCTCGATCCGCTCGCTGGGCCGCGCCGGCCTGTTCTCGCTGACCGTGCTGCGCGGCTCGCTGCCGACCCGCGACTTCCTCGCCGAGCTGGTCCGCGAGATCTACAAGATCGGCGCGCGTTCGCTGCCGATCATCGCCGTCGGCGGCGCCTTCGTCGGCCTGGTGCTGACCCTGCAGGGCTACCGCACGCTGACCACCTTCGGCGCCGCCGACGCGCTGTCCACCCTGCTCGGCCTGTCGCTGTACCGCGAGCTGGCACCGGTGCTGACCGCGCTGCTGTTCATCGGCCGCGCCGGCAGCTCGATCGCCGCCGAGCTGGGGCTGATGCGCGCCACCGACCAGATCAAGGCGCTGGAGCTGATGGCCATCGACCCGGTGGCCAAGGCGGTGGCGCCGCGCTTCTGGGCGGCGGTGCTGACCGTACCGCTGCTGACCGGCGTCTTCTGCTCGCTGGCCATCACCGGCGGCTGGTTCGAGGCGGTGCAGGTGCTGGGGCAGGACAACGGCACGTTCTGGTCGGGGCTGCGCGGCAGCGTCGATTTCTGGGACGACTTCGCCGTGGCCCTGCTCAAGTCGGCCATTTTCGGCGGCACCGCGGCGCTGGTGGCAGCCTACGTCGGCTTCCATGCCGAACCCACCATCGAAGGCACCTCGGTGGCGACCACCCGCGCGGTGGTGAACGCCTCGCTGCTGGTGCTGATGTTCAACTTCGTGCTCTCCGCACTGCTGTTTCAATGACGCGAATCCTTCGCAACAGCCCGCACATCCCTGTGCGGGGATCAAACGAAAAACCCGCTTCGATCTTCACGACGAAGCATTTGCCGGATCAGGAGTGAGACAAAAACATGGCCATCCGTGGACCTCGACTCGAATTCTCCGTCGGCGCCTTCCTGCTGCTGGCGCTGGCCTCGCTGCTGGTGCTGGCGGTGGCCTCCACCAACCAGCGCTTCGGCATGGGCGGTGGCGACTACGTGCTGAAGGCCCGCTTCAGCCAGGTCGGCCAGCTGCGCAAGCAGGCACCGGTGAAGGTGGGCGGCGTGACCATCGGCCAGGTGGCCGATATTCAGCTGGACCCGGTTAAATACGACTCCGTCGTGACCCTGGCGCTGGACGGCAGGTTCAAGGACCTGCCCGCCGACACCTCGGCCGGCATCTTCACCAGCGGGCTGCTGGGCGAGAGCTACATCGGCCTGCAACCGGGCGGCGACCCGGACGTGCTCAAGTCCGGCGACGAAATCGTCTTCACCCAGCCGGCGGTGGACCTGATCCAGCTGGTCGGCAAATACATGTTCAGCGGCGGCGGCAACACTCCGGGCGCCAATGCCGACGAAACCCACGGCGCCGACGCGCCCGCAACGGAACCGCAACCATGAAGACCAGACTGCTCGCCACCGTGCTCGCCTCCCTCCTGCTGGCCGCCGCCCCGTCGCTGGTGCAGGCGCAGGCGCGCCCGGCCGCCACCGCCGCGCAGCCCTCGGCCGCGGCACGCACCGTGCTCGACGCCAGCACCCGCATCCTCGCCACGCTGGAAACCCGCCGCAACGAGTTCCGCGCCAGCCCGGCGGCGCTGCGCGGCTTCATCGACAGCGAGATGAGCCGCAGCTTCGACCGCGACTACTCGGCACGGCTGGTGCTGGGCGTGCACGGCCGCGGCGCCTCCGACGCCGACGTCAAGCTGTTCGCCGACGCGATGGCCGACAATCTGATGGCGCGCTACGGCTCCACCCTGCTCGACATCCAGGGCAAGCCCAGCTTCCGCTACCGCAGCGAGGCCGCGCTGCCGGGCAACCGCGGCGTCAAGGTCAGCACCGAGCTGGTGCGCGCCGGCAGCGAGCCGACCCCGGTCGAATACCTGATGCGCAACGTCGACGGCCAGTGGAAGGTGTTCGACGTGATGATCGAGGGCATCTCCTACGTGCAGACCTTCAAGAACCAGTTCGACACGCCGCTGCGGCAGAAGTCGATCAAGGACGTGGCCGCCGAACTGCGCGGCGGCAGCCTGCAGGCCGGCGCGGGACCGGCACCCCGTGGCAAGTGACGCCAGCGCGCGCATCGAAGGCGATGCACTGTTCCTGGCCGGTACCCTCGACCGCGCCGCAGCGGTGACGCTGTGGCCGCAGCTGGCCCGCCAGGCGGGGCAGTTGCGGCGGCTCGACCTGCACGCGGTCGAGCGCGTGGACAGCGCCGGCGTGGCGTTGCTGGCCGAACTGGCCGCGCGCCTGCGCGGCAACGGCGGCGGCGCCATTACCGGCACCCCGGCCAGGCTGGACGAACTGCGCGCCGCCTACCGGTTGTCGCCGTCCCTCGATTTCAATGCATCCACGGCAGGAAGCTGACATGAACCCCATCCGCACCCTTCTCCTCCTGGCCTCCATCGCGCTGCTGTCCGCCTGTGCCGGCAAGCAGGTGCGCGACGCCACCCCGCCGCAAGCGACCGTGGTGGCCCCCGCCCCGGCCGAGGCCACCAGCGAGGCGGAAGTTGCGACGACCGAGGTTCCGCAGGCTGCCGTAGACGCGGTTGCCGGGCCGGCTACCAGCGCGCAGGACGGCGCCATCGTTGCCGCCAGCGCGGACAACGGCGCCCCCACCGACGCGGAAGACGACTTCGCCGCGCTGTATGGCGGCACTCCGGAAGCCAACGCCAATGGCAGTGGCGCGGCCACCTACGACCCGTGGGAGGGGTTCAACCGCAAGGTGCACCGCTTCAACAACGCGGTGGACCGCGGCGTCGCCCGCCCGCTGGCCACCGCCTACGTGCACGTGGTGCCGCGCTTCGCCCGCACCGGCATCAGCAACTTCTTCAGCAATCTGCGCTCGCCGCTGACCATGGTCAACCAGCTGCTGCAGGGCCATGCCGACGACGCTTGGGACACGCTGGGCCGTTTCCTGATGAATTCCACGCTGGGCCTCGGCGGCCTGTTCGACCCGGCCAGCAAGGCGATGGTGCCCAAGCGCAACGAGGATTTCGGCCAGACTCTCGGCGCCTGGGGCTGGCGCCAGTCGCGCTACGTTGAGCTGCCGTTCTTTGGCCCGCGCACCGTGCGCGACGTGTTCGGTCTGGCCGGCGACACCCCGCTCTCGCCCATCCGCGGCATCGAGTCCGACAAGGTCCGCATCGGCCTGCAGGGCCTGCAGCTGGTCGATACCCGCGCCCAGCTGCTGTCGCTGGACGAACTGCGCGGCAGCGCGGTGGACGAATACGCGCTGACCCGCGACGCCTGGCTGCAGCGGCGCAACTACCAGATCGAAAGGGACCTGCGCCACGACCGCCGCCACCACGAGGACGACGAGCAGGCCCCGATCCCGGTCGATGCGATGCCGATGCCGGACTGGGGGCGTTGAGTGTCGGCGCGCTTCGCGTAAGGGAATTTTCGGCAGCACCCCCGGCGGGGCAAGCTCCGCCGCTACGTCAAGCGCGCTGTCGGCGATACGGAAAAGCCCGGGGAAACCCGGGCTTTTCACATCTCCAAAGAGGTAGGTCGGGGTTACGCCCCCGACGCTTCCTGCAGGGCATGCCGAGGGCGTTATCACGACCTGCCCTCGGTGCCCATTGCTCCGGTCAGGCCGCCAGTGCCGCGTCGATTGCCGCACGCAGGCGCGCATCGTCGGCGGTGACGTCCGGTGCGAAGCGGCCGACCACCTGCCCGTCCCTGCCGATCAGGAATTTCTCGAAGTTCCACAGGATGCCCGGCGCCGGGTTCGGCTCGATGTTGAAGCCGGCCAGCTTGCCGCGCATCGGGCCCTCGCCGGTGGCAGCCGGCTGCGCGGCTACCAGCTGCCGGTACAACGGGTGCACGTCGCTGCCGGCCACGCTGACCTTGGCGAACATCGGGAAGGTCACGTCATAGGTGAGCGAGCAGAACTGCCTGATCTCGTCCTCGCTGCCCGGCTCCTGCCCGTTGAAGTCGTTGGCCGGGAAGCCCAGCACTTCCAGCCCGGCAGCCTTCTTCTCGCGGTACAGCTTTTCCAGCCCTTCGTATTGCGGGGTAAGGCCGCATTTTGAGGCGACGTTGACCACCAGCAGTACCTTGCCGGCGTAATCGCCCAGCGTGGCCGCGGCACCGTCGATGGTGGTCAGGGGAATGCTCTGGAGAGCGGTCATTGCGGTTCCTCGGGGTGGGGAAAAGGGTGCCATCAAGCCGAGCCTTCATCGTCCTCGGCGGCCAGCGAGCGTACCGCCTCCGGCTGCAGTTCCGGCGGCAGCGCCTTGCGCGCCTTGCTGCCGAGTTCGGCCAGCCGACGGGCGCGGTTGGACAGCGATTGTGGGGAATCGGTGAGGCGGTTGCGGGCGCGGCCGAAGGCCTGGCTGGCGTCTTCCAGCTTGCGGCCGACGCTGTCGAACTCGGCAAGGAAGGCGGACAGCGCGTCGAGCACCTTGCCGCCGGTATCGCTGATCTCCAGCGCCTGCCGCTGCACCTTGTCGCGCGTCCACAACCGCTCGGTGACGCGCAGCAGCGCCATCAGCGTGTTCGGCGAGGCGAACACGACGCGGCGGTCGAAGGCGTAGGACTGCAGGTCCATGTCCACGCCGAGCGCGGCCGACAATGCGCCTTCGATCGGGACGAAGGCGATGGTCACGTCCAGCGCGTCGCCGCCGATGGCCTTGGGATAGTTCTTGTCGCCCAGCTCCTTGACGTGCTGGCGCAGGCCGATGGCGTGGCGGCGCAGCGCCTCGTCCTGCTGCTCGGGCGTGGCCGCGTTCATCGCCTCCTGCCATGCGACCAGGTTGACCTTGCTGTCGATCACCACGCTGCGCTGGTCGGGGAAGCGCACGACCACGTCGGGGCGCAGGCTGGCGCCCTCGTCATTGGTGGCATGCGCCTGGCGCGCGTAGTGCACGCCTTCCTCCAGCCCGGAGCCGCGCAACACGTTGTCGAGCATCAGCTCGCCCCAGTCGCCGCGCACCTTGGCGCTGCCCTTCAGCGCGCTGGTCAGCGCCGCGGCCTGCGCGGCCATGTCCTGGTTGAGGGTCTTCAGCTCGCCCACCGCGCCGAGCAGGCTGGCGCGCTCGCGCGCCTCCTCGCCGTACAGCGTGTCCACGCGCTGGCGGAATTCGCCGAGCTTGTCGGCGAACGGCTTGAGCATGGCCTCGATGTCGGTACGCGACTGGCCGGTGGCCAGGCGCACGTTTTTCTCGAACTGCTGGCCCTTCTCGTCGAACACCTTGCCGGCCAGCTCGGTGAAGGCGGCCGACAGGTTTTCCCGCGCCGCGCCGACCCACTGGCGCAGTTCTTCCTGCGCTTGGCGCGCATGCTGCAGCTCGGCCTGCAAGCGCGCGTTGCCGGCCTGGGCCGCGTGCAGGGTCTCGCGCTGGCGCTCCAGCGCTTCCTCCAGCTCGGCGATGCGTGCCCGCGCCGCGACCAATGCCGCATCGCGTTCGCCCAGCCGCACCTCGGCCTCGGCCGACTGCGTTGCTTCGCGCTCCACGCGCTGGTTCAACGCAGCCAGCGCGCGCGCCTGCTCGGCCTGCTGGCCACGCTCGTGCGCGATCTCGGCCGACAGCGATTCCAGCCGCCCGCGCAGTTGCCCGGCCTCGACCGCGGCGGCATTGGCACGCTGGCGTTCGGCATCGAGTTCACGGGCCAGCCCGCTGCCGCCGGTACGGCGCAACAGGAACACCAGCAGCACGATGACGGCCAGCAGCAGGCCGGCCAGGATCAGGATTTCGATTTGCATGCGCCGCAGTGTAGCCCCGCGCGTCTCACCGGCTGCGCCGCTTCGGCAAGAAACCCAAGGCGTATGCTTGCACGCATCCGGGGCAGGAGACTCGCCGCCCCGCACCTCACGGAGGCCGGCATGATCATCCACTGCAAACGCGCCTACGAAGCCGCCAGCGCGGGGGACGGCCAGCGCTTCCTCGTGGACCGGCTGTGGCCGCGTGGGGTCAGCCGCGAGCAGCTGCAGGCGCAATGGCTCAAGGACGTGGCGCCCAGCACCGAGCTGCGGCAGTGGTTCGACCATCGTGCCGAGCGCTGGGACGCGTTCCGGCAGCGCTACCAACAGGAGCTGGCCGCGCACCCGCAGTTGCTGGCGCCGCTGCGCGACGCGCTGGACGCCGGGCCAGTGACGCTGGTGTATGGCGCGCGCGACACCGAGCACAACCAGGCCGTGGCCCTGCGCGAATACCTGCTGTCGCATCCGCGCCGCACGCCGTAGGTACGGGGCTTGCCCCGTACGTGGCTTCACCGGGAAAGCTTCGTGTAGGGCAAGCCCCACACCTACGGTGGTCAAGCCATCGCACCCCGGCCGTTTTGTGCCGAATTCTTCATCCTGACTATCGTTCACCGCCAAACCCTGCGGAAACCGCGGGAATTTCTGGCTTTGCTGCGTTGCGTTCGGCGAAACTCGGCCACTTCCGTGTTTTCACCCACCGCGAGGCCCGCATGCAATCCTGGCTCCGGCGCAAGCCCATCGACCAGCTCACCGAACACGAAGAAGGCCGTCGCCTGATCCCCACGCTGAGTTGGCCCCACCTAGTCGCGCTGGGCATCGGTGCCATCGTCGGCACCGGCATCTACACGCTGATCGGCGTGGGCGCGGACAAGGCCGGCCCGGCGGTACTGCTGTCCTTCGTCATCGCCGGGGTGGTCTGTGCCTGCGCGGCACTGGCCTACGCCGAGCTGTCGACGATGATGCCGGCCGCCGGCAGCGCCTACACCTACAGCTACAGCGCGCTGGGCGAAACCATCGCCTGGGTGGTGGGCTGGAGCCTGATCCTCGAATACTCGCTGGTGGTGAGCACCGTGGCGGTGGGCTGGTCGGGCTACTTCACCGGCTTCCTGGAATGGGTGCATACCCAGTTCGGCTGGAATGTGATGCTGCCGCAGGCGCTGGCCGCCGGCCCGCACGTGGAAGGCGGCTTCCTCAACCTGCCGGCCATCGTCATCACCTTCCTCGTCGCCGGCATGCTGATGGTCGGCACCCGCGAGAGCGCCACGGTCAACGCGGTGCTGGTGGTGTTCAAGCTGATCGCGCTGGCGATCTTCGTGGCGGTGGCGCTGCCGGCGTTCGACCCGGCCAACCTGCAGCCGTTCATGCCCTATGGCTTCCCCAAGTCGATCAGCGCCGACGGCGTGGAGCGCGGGGTGATGGCCGCCGCCGCGATCATCTTCTTCGCCTTCTACGGCTTCGACGCGATCTCCACCGCCGCCGAGGAGACCAGGAATCCCGGCCGCGACCTGTCCATCGGCATCGTCGGCTCGATGATCGGCTGCACCATCATCTACCTGGTGGTGGCGCTGGCCGCGGTGGGCGCGATGAACTACACGGTGTTCGGCAAGAGCGCCGAGCCGCTGGCGCTGATCATGCGCGAACTCGGCCACGGCACCGCCGCGCTGGCGATCGGCGTGGTCGCCATCATCGCCCTGCCGACCGTGCTGCTGGCGTTCTTCTACGGCCAGAGCCGCATCTTCTTCGTGATGTCGCGCGACGGCCTGCTGCCGCGCGGGCTGTCGCTGGTGAACAAGCGCACCGGCACGCCGGTGACCATCACCGTGTTCACCGCGGTGCTGGTGGCGGCGCTGGCCGGGGTGGCACGGCTGGACGAGATCGCCGCGCTGGCCAACGCCGGCACGCTGGCCGCGTTCACCGCGGTGGGCCTGTGCCTGCTGGTGCTGCGCAAGCGCGAGCCGGGGCGCGTGCGCAGGTTCCGCACGCCGCTGGCGTGGCTGGTCGGCCCGGTCGCCATCGGCGGCTGCATCTACCTGTTCTTCAGCCTGCCGGCCGCCACCCAGAAGTGGTTCCTGGTCTGGAACGCGGTCGGCCTGGTGGTGTACGTGCTGTACAGCCGGCGCCGCGCGGTGCTGGGGCGCGGCTGATCGCATCCGCCGCTTCATGTTCATGCGGGGCGAGCCCCGCATCTACAAGAGCGTCGTCCTTGTGCGGGTGCCGGGCTTGCCCGGCGCGGGCCTTCCCCCGTGGCGCGGAGTCTACGGGGCCTGCTTCGCCGCGTAGTCCTGCGCCTGGCGCATCACCCGCAGCACGTTGCCGCTCCAGATACCGGCGATCTGCGCTTCGCTCAGGCCGCGCTGCTGCAGCCAGGCGGTGATCCTGGGCAGGTCGGTGACGTCGGCCATGCCCGGCAGGCCGCCGCCGCCGTCCCAGTCCATGCCGATGCCGACGTGCGCGGGGCCGACCACGTCGAGGAGGTGGCCGAAGTGGACGAAGAAGTCGTCCAGCGTCGCGCGCCGGCGCGGGATGCGCTGGTCCAGCTCGGCCATCGCACGGGCCAGTTCCACGCCCTTCTCGATCGGCATGTCGTCCCAGCTGCCCAGCCGCCGTTCGATCTCCTGCTCGGCCTGCCTGCGTTCCTCGCGCGGCGTTTCATCGACGAGGTAGCCGCCATAGGCGTTGACCTGGATCACCCCGCCCTTGGCCGCCAGCTGGCGCAGGCGCGCGTCGTCGAGGTTGCGCGGGTGGTCGAACACCGCCTTCGACGCACTGTGCGAGAGGATGAACGGCACCGGCAGCATCGCCAGCAGGTCGTCGAACACCGCGTCGGAGGCATGTGACTGGTCGATCACGATACCCAGCTTCACCGCCTGCTCGACCAGCGCCTTGCCGGCCGGGCTCAGGCCGTTCCACTCCGCGCCCTTGGGGTCGGTGGCCGAATCGGCGAACTCGTTGTTGGCGAAGTGCACGGTGGACAGCAGCCGCAGCCCGGCGGCGTGGTAGAAGCCCAGCAGCGAGGGGTCGGCCACCAGCGGGCTGGCGTTCTCCATGCTGATGTAGACCACGCGTTTGCCGGCGGCCTTGATCCGCGCCGCGTCATCGGCGGTGAGCGCCAGCTGGAAGCGGTCCGGGTGCGCGGCCAGCATCTCGCGGATATCCATCAGCCGGCGCAGGCCGTGGTCACGCTCGACCAGGTGCGCGGCGTCACTGCGGTCGCCCTGGTCGGTATAGATCGCCCAGAAGCCGCCGTCGAGCGCACCGTCGAGCATGCGCGGGTAGTCCACCTGCGACAGCGCGTTGTGGTCGTGGCGGTGGGTGATGTCGAAACCGGGCCGGGCAAGGTTGGCCGGCGTGTCGAGGTGGCTGTCCAGGGTCAGCAGGCGCTGTTGCAGGGCCTTGGCGCGGGCCAGTTCGGCGGCGCTGAAATCGACGGCATGGACGGACAGCGGCGCGCCCAGCGCCAGTGCAAGCAGCAGGGACAGACGACGCAGCGACATGCGGGCCTCGGCATTCGGGAAAGGCCAAGACCTTACCGCCGCATCTTGCTTCCCGGTAGTGCCGGCCGCTGGCCGGCAACCTCGCATCCATGCGGATGCCGGCCAGCGGCCGGCACTACCGTCAATCCACCACGCGGCAGAACACGGCCTTGAGGTAACGCGATTCCTGCACGTGCGCCATGAACGGGTGGTCCGGGCCGGCGCCGGCCACTTTCAGTATCTGGATGGTGCGGCCGGAATAGAACGCGGCGCGGCGCAGCATGTCCAGGAACTGGTCCTCGGCCACCAGCCCGGTGCACGAGAACGTGGCGAACAGGCCGCCGGGCTTGACCACGCCCAATGCCAGCTTGTTCATGTCCAGGTACTTCTTCAGCGCGGTGATGACCTGGTCGCGGTCGCGGGTCATCTTGGCCGGGTCGAGGATCACCACGTCGTACTGCTCTCCGCGGTTGGCCGCATCGCGCAGCCACGGGAAGATGTCGGCCTGCACGAACTTCGGCTTGACGTTGTTCAAGCGCGCATTGCCCTTGGCGATGGCGATCACGTCCTGGTCGATGTCCACGCCCAGCACCTCGGCCGCACCACGCGCCGCCGCATACACCGCGAAACCGCCGGTGTTGCAGCACAGGTCGAGCACGCTCTTGCCCTCGACCAGCTGGCTCAACCACTGCCGGTTCTCGCGCTGGTCGGCGAAGAAGCCGGTCTTGTGCGCACCGGCCGGGTCGGCGCGGAACTTCACGCCGTATTCGCTGATGACCGCCGGCTCGGTGGTGGTGTTGCCGTGGAAATCGAAGCTCTCCTGCTTCTGCACGTGCTCGTCGGCGAAGCTGTGGAAGCGGCAGCCGGGGAACTGCGCGCGCAGCGCGTCGTAGATCCATTCGCGGTGGCGGAACATGCCGGCGGCGAAGAACTCGACCACGATCAGGTCGCCGTAGCGGTCCACCACCAGCCCGCTCAGGCCGTCGCCCTCGCTGTGCACCACGCGCCAGGCGTCGGAGATTTCATCGAGCCTGAGCACGTCGCGGCGCAGCGATACGGCCTGCGCAATCTTTTCGGCGAACCAGCCGGCATCGATCGTCACTTCCGGGCGGGTTTCCAGGATGCGCACGGCGATGCGCGAGTGGCCGTTGTAGAAACCACGGCCGATCCACTCCCCGTCCACCCCGATCACGTCGACGAGGGTGCCGGATTTGGGCTTGGCGGCCGGCTTTTCGACCAGTTTCTGGAAAATCCACGGGTGGCTGGAGCGCCACGCGTTCTTCAGGCGTACGACGGGCAGGGGGGTATTCATGGGCGCCATTGTAACGGTGGCCGGGCTGGCCCCGCGGCGCATTCATTGACTGTAACGGCGGCAGGCCGCACTATCCGCGCTCGAAGGGGAGTAGCTCCCAGACGTTGTCGCCGTCAATTCGAGCCGCAAGGCTCCGGTGCAACGGCAGTCCCGCGGGGCTGTGAGCAAGACCTTCGCCGTACTGGCGAAGCGTCTGCACCCGGAATCCTTGCATCTTCCGTCGCAGCCCTCGCCGTCCGGTTCGAGGCTCATCTCAATTTCCGACGGAATCGATATGCAAACGATAGGCAATGTGTGGATGTGGGGCGGCTTCGTCGCCGTGGTGGTCGCCGCGCTGCTGGTCGACCTGGTGCTGATGCGCCACGGCGGCCCGCACAAGGTGACGTTCAAGGAAGCGCTGTACTGGTCGGCCGGCTGGGTGGCGCTGGCGCTGGCCTTCAACGCCGGCCTGTGGTGGTACCTGCACGAAACCGCCGGCGCGGCGGTGGCCAACGAGGTCGGCCTGCAGTTCCTGACCGGCTACCTGATCGAGAAGGCGCTGGCGGTCGACAACATCTTCGTGTTCCTGCTGATAATGGGCTACTTCGCGGTGCCCGAGGTGCAGCGCCAGCGCGTGCTGGTGATCGGCATCCTCGGCGCGATCGTGCTGCGCACGGTGATGATCTTCGCTGGCAGCGTGCTGGTCAGCCAGTTCCACTGGCTGCTGTACGTGTTCGGCGCGTTCCTGCTGTTCACCGGCTGGAAGATGTGGTTCGCCGCGGGCGAGGAACCGAGCCTGGACGACAACCCGGCGCTGCGCTTCATGCGCCGCCACCTGCGCATCACCCACGAGTACAACGGCAACCGGTTGCTGGCCGAGAAGGACGGCGTGCGCTGGTTCACGCCGATGTTCGTGGTGCTGGTGCTGATCGCGGTGACCGACGTGATCTTCGCGGTGGACAGCATCCCGGCGATCTTCGCCATCACCACCGACCCGTTCATCGTGCTGACCTCCAACGTGTTCGCGGTGCTGGGCCTGCGCGCGATGTTCTTCCTGCTGGCCGGCATGGCCGACCGCTTCCACCTGCTGCCCTACGGGCTGGCGGTGATCCTGGGCTTCATCGGCGCCAAGATGCTGCTGATCGACGTGTTCCACATCCCGGTGCCGGTGTCGCTGGGCGTGGTCGCGGCGATCCTGGCGATGACGATGGTGCTGAGCGTGAAGCTGCCGCCGCGCGGCAGCCACGGTACGTAACCGGATCGCCCCCTCTCCCTGTAGGAGTCAACTGTCATT
>NZ_LDJP01000033.1 GCF_001431505.1 Stenotrophomonas daejeonensis | reverse complement strand
GCGAACCGGTGGTTCGCAAGCAACACGCCTTCACCCCCCTACTCGCTACGCGAGCAAGGGAGAGGAGACAAGCTGAAAGTCAACGCTAATCAGATCGAGGCAAGGATGGGGCGGTGGTTCAGATGGTGCTGCACTGCCGCCAGCGCACCGGTTCGTCGGTGCCGGGGCGGGGATTGAGCTGGATGCGGGTGGTGCGCAGGGCCGGGTAGCGCTCGACTTCGCGGCAGATCAGCGGCCATACCGTGGCGTCGTCGGCGCTGCGTTCGATCGACAGGGTGCTGCGGGTCAGCCAGATGCCGCTGATGACGCCGGGGGTGCCGGCCAGCTTCTTGGAGACGGCCTGCTGGTAGCGCAGCAAGGTGGCTGCGTCGGGGTTCTGGACGAGGTCTTCGGCGGCCATCGCGGTGTCGTCGACGGCAGGGGCCGGCGTGGCCGCTTCGGTTCCGGCGGCGACGGGCGCGGCCGCAGCCGGAGGCTTGTCGGGGGCGATGGCCGCAGCGCCGGCGGCACGGGCCGGCGGCGCGTCGTCCCCGTGCAGCGTCGTCTGGTAGCCCAGCCCGGCCAGCAGGCCCACGGTGAGCGCGCCCAATGCGGCGATGCCGGTCTGGCGCATGGCTTCGCGGCGGGCGACGCCGACGACGGCCTGGCGGGTGTCATCGGGCACGAAGGGTGCAAGCGCCCGCCACAGGTTGCGCTCGTCGAGTACCTCGATGCCATGCTTCTGCGCCGCGGCCAGGCCATCGCGCTCGACCCGGCCCTCGGTGATCAGCACGCCCCGGCCGGCGCCGGTCAGCTGCTGGGCGGTGGCCATTTCGGTGATGGAGGCCGCGCCCAGCCGGTAGGCACGGCCGTGCTTGCAGCTGATCAGCCAGCGCTCCTTGCCTTCCATCAGGAAGTCGCTGCTGGTGCGGCGGTCCGCGCTTTCCTCGTCGTTGACCAGTTCGTGCAGGTTGCGCTGCTCGCTCATGGCGCGGTGCACGATCTGCGAGAACTCGCGCCAGCGCATGCCGGCCAGCGCGGCCAGGCCGTGCTGGTTCTCGGTGTTGCGGCGCTTGACCAGCCACAGCCAGGCGGAGGTCAGGCCCCAGAGGGTCAGGGCGAGCAGCAGGGCCAGGAGCCAGGAGAACATCGGTCGTTCCGGATGAGGATGCGGCGGGGAAGTTTAGTGACTTTGGGTGAGCGCAGGGCGTGAAACCGACGCTGCATTCAGCTGCCGCTGGCAGGCCAGTAATGGCTGTCGGGCACCGCGCGCGCGCCGAAGATGGCCTGGCCGACGCGCACCACGGTGGCGCCTTCCTCGATGGCGATCTCGAAGTCGCCGGACATGCCCATCGACAGCTCGTCCAGGCCGATGCCGTCCGGCGCGTCCTGGCGCACGCGCTCGCGCAGCTCGCGCAGGCGCACGAAGCAGGCGCGCACGCGCGCGGTGTCCTCGGAGAACAGCGCCAGCGTCATCAGCCCGCGCACGCGCAGCGCGGAGAACTGCGGCAGCTCGCGGACGAAGGCCGGCACCTCGGCCGGGGCCAGCCCGTACTTGCTGTCCTCCTGCGAGGTGTTGACCTGCACGAACACGTCCAGCTGGCGGCCTTCCAGTTGCAGGCGGCGGTCCAGCGTCTCGGCCAGGCGCAGGCTGTCCAGCGCCTGGAACTCGCTGGCGAAGCGCGCCACCAGCTTGGCCTTGTTGGTCTGCAGGTGGCCGATCACCGACCAGTGCAGGTCGTGCAGGTCCTGCATCGCCTCCCACTTGTGGTGGGCTTCCTGCACCTTGTTCTCGCCGAGGAAGCGGCAGCCGGCGGCGTAGGCCTGGCGGATGCGCGCCTCGTCGATGGTCTTGCTGACCGGCAGCAGGCGCACGCCGGCCGCATCGCGCCCGGTGCGGCGGCAGGCGGCGTCGATGCGGGCGCGGACCGCGGCCAGGTTGTGGCGGAAGTCGTCGGCGGTTTCCGCGCGCGGGTAACGCCCGTGCTGGTCGTGGCGGGTGGGGGTGTCCGTGCCGGTGGCAGTCATGGGGGCGCTCCTTGGGCGGCTTTGGTGCTGCCGCGCATTATCCCGCCTGCGCGCGCTCAGGTGGATGCGCGCTCGTGCAGCCAGCGCTCGAACGCATCGGCCGGCAAGGCCGGGGCGTACAGGTAGCCCTGCAGTACCGGCGAGCCGTTGTCGATCAGGAAGCGGCGCTGCTGCTCGGTTTCCACGCCTTCGGCGACCACGTGCTTGCCCAGGCTCTCGCCGATGCGCAGCACCGACAGGATCAGCGCGGCGGCGGCCGGGTCGTGGCCGATCTCGCCGATGAAGCTGCGGTCCAGCTTCATCTCGCTGATCGGCAGGCGGTGCAGGTGGCTGAGGCTGGAATAGCCGGTGCCGAAGTCGTCCAGCGACAGCTGCACGCCCAGCGCATGCAGCGCGTGCAGGTTGGCCGGCACCTGCGGCTGCTCGGAGAGCATCACGCCCTCGGTGATTTCCAGCACCAGCGCGGCGGCGGGCAGGTGGTGGCGCTGCAGCAGGCCGCGCACCTGCTCGACCAGCCTGGGTTGCTCGAAGGTGCTGGCCGACAGGTTCAACGCCACGCGCGGCACCGCGATGCCGCGCGCGTGCCAGTCGGCCAGCTGGCGGCAGGCTTCCTCCAGCACCCAGTAGCTCAACGGCGTCATCAGCCCGCATTCCTCGGCCAGCGGCACGAAGCGGGCCGGCGGGATGTCGCCCAGGTGCGGGTGCTTCCAGCGCAGCAGCGCCTCTGCGCCGTACAGGCCGCCGTCGCCGTGCAGCTGTGGCTGGTAATGCAGGCGCAGTCCGCCGTGTCGCAGCGAGTCGCGCAGCGTGGCTTCCAGCAGCAGGCGTTCCTGCGCCAGCCGGTTCATGTCGGCGCTGAAGAAGCGGAAGCGGGCGCCGCCCTCGTCCTTGGCCCGGCGCATCGCCAGGTCGGCATGCTGCAGCAGGGTGTCGATGCCGCGGCCGTCCTCCGGGTACATCGCCACGCCGATGCTGGCGCTGGCATGGACGGTGATGCTGCCGACCACGCGCGGGGCGGCGATCATCGCCAGCAGCTGTTCGCACAACAGCGCGGCGCGGTGCTGCGGGCACTGCGGCACCAGCAGCACGAACTCGTCGCCGACCTGGCGGCCGACCACGGCCTCGGCGCCGGCCAGTTCCTGCAGGTGGTGGGCGAGGTCGCGCAGCAGGCCGTCGGCGGCGGCGTGGCCCTGGCTTTCGTTCAGGCGCTTGAAACGGTCCAGGTCGACGAACAGCAGCGCCATCGGCATGGGCTGCTGCTCGGCCAGTTGCAGCGGCTGTTCGCACAGGGCGCTGAACATCACCCGGTTGGGCAGGCCGGTGAGCACGTCGTAGAACGCCAGCCGGTGCATGCGCGAGCGCGCCTGCTCGCGTTCCAGCGCCAGTGCGCACAGGTACTGGCCGAGTTCGGCCAGCTTGCGGTGCCACGGCGAGGGCTGGCCGGGGTGGCGGCTGTGGAAGGAGAGCACGCCCAGCACCTGCCCGGAGGTCGAGCGGATCGGGTACGACCAGCACGCGCGCAGGCCCAGCGCGGACGCCTGCGCATGGCAGTTGCCGCAGGCCGGGTCGGCGCCCAGATCAGGCACTTCCACCGGCCGCCCGCGCTGGGCGACCAGCGGGCAGGTGGCGGAAATGCCGAACGCGGGCGGCAGCCCCGGCGCGGCGAGCAGTTGCAGCTCGCCGTTGGCCTCGTGGCGGGCGACGGAAACCAGCAGGTCGGGGGCGACGCGCTCGATCTCGCGGCACACCAGCGCGGCGGTCGCCGCCAGCGGTTCCTCGTGCACCAGCGCGTACAGCACCTTGCCGCTGAGCACTTCGTGGATCTTGGCGGCGGTGATGTCGGTGAAGACGTTGACCAGCAGGCCGTCGTCGCCGCCCAGCGGCGTGGCCACCACCGACAGCCACAGCGGGCTGCCGTCCTTGCGGTAGCCGAGCAGGTCCTCGCGGTGGGCGTGGCCGGCGCGGTGGCGGGCGCCGAGCTGCTCCAGCGTCGCCGGTTCGGTGTGCGGGCCGCGGATCAGGTCGCGCGGGCGCTTGCCGATCGCCTCGTCCGGGCGATGGCCGAACATGCGGGTGAAGCCTTCGTTGATGTAGTGGATGCGGGCGTTGCGGTCGCACAGGACGACGCCGTTGTCGCTGCAGTCCAGCGCCTGCGACAACTGCCGCATCCGCTGTTGCTGCCCGGCGTCGGGGGCAGGGGCCGGCGTGCCGGCGTCGGGCGCATGGGGTGTCGCGGCGGGTGGATCGGTTGCCGTCATGCCTGTTCCCGGGCGGGTGGGTCAGCCCTGTTGCGACCAGGCCAGCAGGCGTGCGGCGACCTGCTCCAGCGGCACCACTTCGTCGGCGGCGCCGAGCTTGAACGCGGCGCCGGGCATGCCCCAGACCACGCTGGTGGCCTCGTCCTGCACCAGCGTGCGGGCGCCGGCCTGCTTCATTTCCAGCAGGCCGCGGGCGCCGTCGTCGCCCATGCCGGTGAGGATGGCGCCGACCGCGTTGGCGCCGGCGTTCTGCGCGACCGAGCGGAACAGCACGTCCACCGCCGGCTTGTGCAGGTTCACCGGCGCGCTGTCGTCGATGCGGCAGCGCCAGCGGGCGCCGTCGCGGATGATGCGCAGGTGGCGGCCGCCGACCGGCAGGTAGGCGTGGCCGGGCAGGATCGCTTCGCCGTCGCTGGCCTCGCGCACGGACATGGCCGAGTGGCGGTCCAGGCGTTCGGCGAAGGCGCTGCTGAAGCTGGCCGGCAGGTGCTGGGTGAGGACGATGGCCGGGGCGTCGGCCGGCATCATCTCCAGCACCACGCGCAGCGCCTCGGTGCCGCCGGCGGAGGAGCCGATGGCGATCAGGCGGTCGGTGGTGCGGAACTTGAGCGACGGGGAACTGCCGGCCGGCAGCGCGTCCAGGGTGCGCTTGGGCTGCGACGGCGCGGCCAGCGCCCGCACCCGCGAGCGCGCGGCGGCCTTGACCTTGGCGCAGATTTCCTCGGCGTAACCCTCCAGCCCGCGGGCGACGTCGAGCTTGGGCTTGGCGACGAAATCCACCGCGCCCAGCGCCAGCGCCTGCAGGGTGGTGTCGGCGCCGCGCTCGGTCAGCGAGGACACCATCACCACCGGCAGCGGGTGCAGGCGCATCAGGCTTTCCAGGAAGGCCAGCCCGTCCATGCGCGGCATTTCCACGTCCAGGGTCAGCACGTCCGGGTTCAGCCGCTTGATCTTGTCGCGGGCGATCAACGGGTCCGAGGCGGTGCCGACCACCTCGATGCCGGGGTCGCGGGCCAGCAGGTCGCTCAGGATCTGCCGGACCAGCGCCGAGTCGTCCACGATCAGTACACGGCAGGGCTGTTGCGGGCTCATTCGAACAACTCCACGCCACCGGTGACCGGGGCTTTGGACAGGCGGGCGCGCACGGCCGATTCGGCGGCGGCCACTTCGGCCTCATGCGCGTGCGGCAGGCGCTGCACCATCACCTTGCCGGTCTGCGGGAAGAACCAGACCTTGCGCGGGTGGATGCCGAGCAGGTCCTCGGCGACGATGGGGATGTGCTCGGCATGCAGGTACTCGCGCACGAACTCGGCGTTGCGGGTGCCCACCGGGTTGCTGGTGAAGCCCTTGAGCACGTTGCCGCCGCCGAACACCTTGGCCTCCAGCCGCTTGCGATGGGCGCCGCGCTTGAGCAGGTCGTTGATCAGCAATTCCATCGCATAGCTGCCGTAGCGTGCGGGCGCGCCGTCGCCGACGTTGCCGTCGGGCAGCATGAAGTGGTTCATGCCGCCGATCTTCAGCACCGGGTCGCGGATGCAGGCGGCCACGCAGGAGCCGAGGGTGGTGGTCAGCGCGGTGTCGTCGTCGACCACCAGGTACTGGGTGGGCAGCAGCTTGGCGGTGATGGTGTTGAAGCGCGCGTCGCGGTAGCGCATCACCTGGTCGGGGGCGGCGGGCATGTTCATGCGCCGGCCCCCTTGGCGCGGCGGTACAGGGTGCGCCCGCAGGGCTGGATCAGGTCGGCCGCGTGCAGGTAGTTTTCCGAATGGCCGGTGTAGAGCAGGCCGTCGTCGCCCATGTGCTGCACCAGCCGCGACAGGATCGCGCGTTGGGTGGGCTTGTCGAAATAGATCATCACGTTGCGGCAGAACAGCGCATCGTAGGGGCCGCCGACATCGTAGCGCGGCGCCAGCAGGTTGAGCTGGCGGAACTCGATGAGCCGGCGCAATGCCGGCACCACCCGGCACTTGCCGGCGTTGGGGCCGGTGCCGCGCTGGAAGTAGCGGCGCTTGATCGCCGGGTCGAGGCCGGAGATGCGGTCCAGCGCATACACGCCCTGCGCGCCGGTGGCCAGCACCTGGGTGTCCACGTCGGTGGCCATGATGCGCACCGGCGGGGCCAGGGTGCCGAAGGTCTCGCAGGCGGTGATCGCCAGCGAGTACGGCTCCTCGCCGGTGGAGGCCGCGCACGACCATATCTGCAGCGGCGCGCGGTTGGCGCGCGCCTGCAGTTCCTCGCGCAGCTTCTCGAAGTGGTGCGGCTCGCGGAAGAACGAGGTCAGGTTGGTGGTCAGCGCGTTGGTGAACGCCTCCCACTCGCCGCCGCCGTCGCGCTCCAGCTTGTCCAGGTATTGCTGGAAGGTGTGCATGCCCAGTGCCCGCAACCGCCGCGACAGCCGGCCGTAGACCATGTCGCGCTTGGCCGGCGCCAGGGCGATGCCGGCACGCTGGTGGATCAGCTCACAGACGCGGCGGAAGTCACGGTCGTTGAACTCGAAGTCGCGGGAGACGGGGGCGGGCAGGGACATGATGGTGGTGGCCTCAACGTGCCGTCGGCAGGCTGCGTGCCGGAGGGCGGGTGGCTTCCAGCTTGAACACGGCCACGGCCTCGGCCAGGGCGACGGCCTGTTCCTCCATCGCGCGCGCGGCGGCGGTGGCTTCCTCCACCAGCGCGGCGTTCTGCTGGGTGGTCTCGTCCATCTGGGTGACGGTCTGGTTGACCTGCTCGATGCCGGCGCTCTGCTCCTGCGAGGCG
The DNA here is from genome assembly GCF_001431505.1 of Stenotrophomonas daejeonensis. Taxonomy (GTDB): domain Bacteria; phylum Pseudomonadota; class Gammaproteobacteria; order Xanthomonadales; family Xanthomonadaceae; genus Stenotrophomonas; species Stenotrophomonas daejeonensis. Next base: position 560 of record NZ_LDJP01000033.1, on the reverse strand, counting down.
GCGGAGATCTCGGCCATGATGTCGGTCACCCGCTGCACCGAGCTGACGATTTCGCCCATCGTGCTGCCGGCCTGGTGCACCAGCTGCGAACCATCGGCGACCTTGCCGACCGAATCCTCGATCAGGCCCTTGATCTCCTTGGCGGCGCCGGCCGAACGCTGCGCCAGCGTGCGTACCTCGCTGGCGACCACGGCGAAGCCGCGGCCCTGCTCGCCGGCGCGCGCGGCTTCCACCGCGGCGTTGAGCGCGAGGATGTTGGTCTGGAAGGCGATGCCGTCGATGACGCTGATGATGTCGGCGATCTTCTTCGACGAGGCCTCGATCAAGGAACAGACCACCTCGGTGCGACAGAACGCCGAGCATCCCCCCCCGGCCAACCCACTCGCGCAGGGCGCGCACGTCGTGGCTTCCCAAGGTGGCGACATCATCGGCCACGTCGTCACCACCATGTCGGCCATCGAGGCCTCGTCGACGACGATCGCCGTCATCATCAGCGTCATCGAAGGCATCGCCTCCAAGACCAACCGCCCCGCGCTCCACCCCGCGGCCGAACCCGCAGC